>NZ_CP044545.1:3037500-3337500 GCF_008935075.1 Pradoshia sp. D12
GGTATCAACAAAAATTAATTAACCTTTAATAAAATTTAATTTTTATTTGATTTTATTAATAAATATGTTAATATTTAGTTAAATTTTATAAAGGAGGGATATTTTGGATAAAAATGAAGTGCCCAATTGGCTCTTGTCTTTGGAGAAAGAAGACATTGAGTTTATTAAGAATTTTGTTATAAATTCCGGTTCATTAAAGGAGATAGCAAAATATTACCAAGTCTCTTATCCAACCGTTAGACTTCGGTTAGATAAACTGATACAAAAAATTGAGGTTAATGACAGTATAGAAAGTGAAGAATTTATAGGTTTCATCAAGAAACTTTCAATTGATGATCGAATTAGCTTAGAGGATGCAAAATTAATCATTGATAAATATAAAAAGGAGGTGAGAATAAGTGAATGATTGGTATGTATTATTGATAGCTTTATTAGCGTTTGGTATTCAATATTTTTTATCAACTAGGATTAAATTGTATTGGGGTTCTATTTTACCGATTGTATATTTGGCGATATTAATATATATCCAAATTTCCGGGATAATGGAATATTCGTTAATACAAATAATCCTCTTCGCAATTGTAGGTGAACTGTTTCTGATAGGATATTGGGTTACTGGCAGAAGAAGAGTAGATAATAACCGCAAAAAGGAACTAACTAAGATGAGGGCTTATGACATATAATTAGATCCGAGTCCAGGATAAATTTAGTATACCTTACTGAATAAATGCATACCTTTAAAACCCTAATAGTATGATTACTATGCTTGGATATTTAAAGATATAAAATAGAAGAGAAGAACAAGTTGATCATTTACTGATACCTCTTGTTCTTCTTGCACTAACCTGTCCCTTTAGTAAAAAAACCGACTGCCTTATTTCGCAATCATAATATTTAACTGAAGAAGGGGGCAATAATAAGCATTATCACTACACAAGAAATTAGAAAAATACTTACTTTCCTAGGGAGTTTCACCATTCCCTCACCTTTGTAAAACCCAGAAAATTGAAGTTTATTTCTATAAAGTACGAAGAGAAAGATAATAATTGCAAATCCTATAATCCAACCACCTGTGGTGTTATCTACATCTATCCCTAGACCTGAATAGACTAACTTCACAAAACCTCCTAATATGGCCCCTAAAATAAAATATATAACTGTTATACGAAGTAATTCTAAGATTATTCTCATCTGATTCACTACCTTATTATGAATTTAAAGTAAAACCTTTAGCAAAATAAGAAATAATTAATGTTTACCACGAATTTCTTTTAAAAGTTCTATGACTGTATCATTTTGTTTTTCAATCGATGTTAAACTCTTTTCTATCCTACTTGTAGAGATAACTATAACAATTAAAATTGCTAATCCAACAAAGAACAATCCAATCTCCCCCATACCAATGCCTTTTCAATAATATACCATTCAAACCAATCTTCGACTATTTCTATTCAGCTAACCTGCCCCGTTTCTTCCATAAGAAATTCAATATAAAAGGGCATTAATCCTACTTGAACAATGCCCATAGGTAAAGTAGAAAAGTTCACAATTCATTGCCCCATATGGAAGTGAATATCAATAGCAACCACTATCCCAATAAGTTCAAATACTATATCCTCTTTATGATCACTATCCCCTATATGATAAACATCATTGTTGAATAAATTTTCTTTTATCGTTTCATAAAATAAGGAGCGTTTCTTAATTGAAGTAACCAGTTTGTTTGTACTGCTATCCCTAACTGTGAAATCTATTGCATCATAACTACCTATTGCTGTTAATAATTCATTGCCATTTGCATCAATAACTTTTATTGATGGTGACTTACCTTTTGAAATTGATTTCACAGTGGCAATATGTTCTCCATTTTTCGTGTATAAAGTTAAATCTTTATAAAATCCAATCTCCTTTTTTATATAACCTACGATTTTTCCTTCTTCATCTAATAAATCTATCTCTAAATTTTCTACGATAATTCTCTGAGGTATAGCTAGGAGAAGCAGGCTGGCCAGCTTTATCATTTGATTGCCTGCCTTTTTCGAGGATTTTTTTGATTCTTGTAATTTTCCTATGGTTTTACCATCTGTATTTATTGAGTAAACTAACCCTTGTTTATTTAAACTTTCAACCTTTTGTAAGTAAATTTTTGAATATCCTTTAATCAAAATTATCCCCCATACTTACTTATATATTTGTTACTGTAAGTTCAAATTAATTGACCTATTAAACTAAACTGCCCCTTTAGCTGCATAAGAAAAAAGAGCTGATTACAGCCCTTGATATTGAGTAATGCTCTGTTAGTTGAACAGACGTTTACTTATTTTTTTCATAAATGTGTTACTTAAACGATTAATATGTTCATCATTTTTCACTAATATTCTATATGCATCTATTATTGATAATGTACGAATTAATGTGTAAATACCAATAGCAATTAAAGCTATAAAGATTGGATAGTAAGGCGTCAGAATACCTGTTGGTACTATTGCCTTTCTTACTAATAAAAAGGAAATTCCGCCTGCTGCAATAGAACATATTCCAACCAACATCACTACGGCATACTTTTTCTTAATATCTTCATACCTAACTTTCAGTTCTTCAAGAAAATTTTGATCAAATATTAAGGATTCTTTCTTAAGAATAGTATATCGATCTTCTTCTATAAAACCTGCTGTAATCGCTCCAATTCCGAGAACAGCAATAATACTAATTAGGATAGTAAAAATTACGGGATCCTGTTTAAAAACGAAATAAGGTATAGTGGATAAAATAAGAAGACTAAAACCTACGGCGAAGTATTTTGACATTTTACGTTGAGATAGCAGATAACCTTCTGCCATCTCTTTGCTTGCATAATATCCTTTTTCGTTTTCTTTACTTTGTTCAACGGTATCTTTTAACAAGTAATCAATTGACACCTCAAAAATATTTCCAAGCATTAGTAACTTTTCAGTTTCCGGAAAACCTTGACCATTTTCCCATTTACTTATAGCCTGCCTCGTAGTGTTCAACTTCTCTGCCAAGGCTTCTTGGGATAAGCCTTTCTCTTTTCTAAGTTTAAAAATTTTTTCACTAAAAGTCATATATAGCACCCCTTTCTTTTGATAGTTAAATTGTATTAAAACATCACTATGAGTTCCATATTTAGGGAGATGCACTTTGTCAACTTACGGTTGCGATTATGTTATTAAGCTAACCTGCCCCTTTACTTCCATAAGAAGTTCAATATAAAAGAGCATTAATCATTCCTGAAACAACGGCTCCGTTAGTTTAAATACATTTGAAACTAATAGTTATCCAACGTAATTCTTAAAACACCAACCCACAAGAATCATACTCACTATTCCCCAAGCTGTGGTACTCACTATCCACCAAATTACCGATTTTGCTTTAGCCTTTGAACTTTCCTCGTCTTCCATATTTGCTTTTATAAAAGCGACCTTACTTTCCATACCTTTTTTCATAGAAGCGAGAACAACAAATCCGATTATTATGAAACCAATAGTTATCCAGAATAATAAGTCCACCTTTTATAACTCCCTTTCTTTTCAATCCTCTTTATTCAACTAACCTGCCCCGTTTCTACAATAAGGAATTCAACAAAAAAGAGCATTAATCCTCCTTGATCAATGCCCCTTTTAGTTTAAGTGCAATTCTTCACGATTTATTTTAGGAAAAACTTACTTCCTATCCAACCGCCTAACAAAGTGGATAACCCAGCAATTATAGCTTTGGTAATGAGGAGGGTTACTCCCTTACCCAATGTCTTAGCAGCACTAAAGTAAGGTGATGTATTGTTAAAACCCTAATTATTTGTTTATTTTTACCATTAAAATAATGAGGCTATATCTTTTTCTTTTCCTTTCTCTCATCTACTACTGCCCTTACTATTGGCATTGAAAGTAGAATAAAGATAAGGAAAAGAGAAAAGTATTTTTTCTCAAGGTCAAAAGCCCAAATGACAAATACCGATATTAAGACAGCAACTGTATAAATAACCAAAACAATAGGATTAGATTTCCAAAATAACATCTCTTCACCCCTCTATAACAGCTCAAAGATACACATTTTTTATTAATTCTATATATTATTCATATTATCCTTCTTAAACTAACCTGCCCCGTTAGTAAAAAAGCGACTGCTCCTCTTCCGCAATCGCATCTATTTGTTTAGCAAGATTTTATTTCTAATTCTCATCCTTAAAAATAATTTTAGCAAATACTGCACCAACAATAGTCATTATGCCTGCAAAAAGACCCCTATATATCGACTTATCCCAATCTACAAAAGAATCTACAACGGTAAGTATTGTGGCAACAAATGCAGATGTAAAGATGATTTGTGGTGTATTTAATTTTGCATTTAATTTCATATTTGAATTCCCCATTTCGGTGTCATCGTGCCCCGTTTATCCTATTTCCTATATTTATTCTACTTTCAAAAGGCTTTATCCTTCTTCCGCTAACCTGCCCCATTAGTAACATAATGAGTTCAACAGAACGGGGCAGTTCACCCTTGGATAAACGCTCCCGTTTATAGATTTCACCACGCTCATTTGGAAGGTGAAAAAATTGAGCGATTAAACGAGTATGTGAATCTATTAAGAATTATATAACCGCATAAAAAAGCAGGAGAAGTTAGCCTGATTTTCTATTTTTTGTGTCTTTCCTTCTTTTTTTCGAATGAATTATCAAAGAAGTTATTATGAAACCTACTAACGAAACTAAGCCTACATACAGAAAACCAGGTAACTCAACACCACTTGATTTATAGCCGAAATACACGCTTAAGCAAGAGAGTGTTACTGCAAAAAAAAGATTAGAAATGTATTTTTTCATCTTTTCACCCACTCTTTCCAATTTTATGTTTACATTCCACGATATGTATAATATATTATAATACAAATGGAGAGGAGAGTGAATTTTTTGAATTATCAATCTAGGTTTGGGAGATTTTTGATTGGAACTTTGGTACTTGCACTTTTTGTAACTTGTTTAACACCATTTTCTGCGGCTGCTGCTGGACAAGAGGGATTATCAGATGCTGAAATAGAAAACAAGATAATCGAGAAAGAATTTCAGAATGTAGACTTGAATGAATTTGATGAATTTGAAGTGTATGAAGGTTTTGCTTCTATAGTTCCTGAAACAGATAGCGGAAAAATAGGTACACGAGCAGTATTAGGTCCTGATATTGGTGGTACCACATATTGGACAACTATTGCATCAGGAAGTAAGAAACTTACAAAAGCTGATTTTTATATATCAGGAGCATATGTAGTGATGTATACATCACTTTTAGGAAAGTGGAGTAAAACAATTGCTGCAATTGCTTCAGCTTTAGGTTTTGCAGCTAATACTGTTCCATCTGCGCTAGTTGGTGAAAAATTAAAATGGACCAAGAAAATAAAATGGGTTAGTAAGACAAAAGGTATTTATGATATTAAAACAACTGAGTACATAGAACGTAATGGCAAAAAAGTAACTATCGGCGAAAGAACTATTAGAGAAGATGGCGAAGAATAAAAATCGGTGAAAGAACTATTAGAGAAAATGGCTGGGGAAATTAATTGTTTGAGCAGAGAGATGTGAAAACCTTTCTCTTTTGTGGTTGCGGTGTCCGCAATCACTTTTTTGTTTTTCAGTGCTTCGTTTCTACAATAAGGAATTCAACAAAAAAGAGCATTAATCCTCCTTGGATCAACGCCCCCATTAGCTTAATAAGGATTGGTGTTCCTTTATAAATAAATTATATTCTTCAATAAATTGTTGAGCTTCTTCTAAGAAAGGGTAATGATTACTTTTTTCAATAATCACTAATTTTGAATTCGGTATTCCTTCCTCCATTTCAATAGAGTATAACACTGGACACTGTACATCATTTCTACCGCAAATTATTAAAGTTGGGGTTGATATAAACTCCAGCTTTTTCGTTACATCATAGACTTGTAATTCTCGGCTGAAAAAATCCATACGAATCGCAGACATTCCTTTACTAATGTTTAGACAAAAAAGCTCGTCATATTTTTCAGGGTCGAATAAAGATAGTTTCGTTCTTTCAATTTTTAGTTCTTTTCTTTTTTCTAATGATATACCTGAACGTTTCAATGTTTCATTAAGTTCTTGCATTCTGGTGAATTGGGAGTGTTTCGGATTATAAATACAATCTTTTGAGAATGTCATATATTCTCTTGCTGCAGCTCCGACAATCACATTAAATGTAAGAGATTTTGAAAAGTATATTCCGTAGATAATGCCTAACATACCCCCAGTTGAGTGCCCAGAAAATCCCCATTTATTAAAACCCAATTCTTCTCGAATAGCTTCTATATCAAATATTGTTTCCAAAAAACTTAGTTGATACGGTTCTTGTGCTTTCTCTGAATTACCTGCTTCTCTTAAATTTATCAAAAATACTTTGTTTGTTTTTGTAAAAGTCTCTGCAAAATAATCACCTGTCTGATTAAATTCTGCATAATGATGGGTAACACAAAGTTGTTCGCCTTCACCCTTTACAAATATTTCGAATACACCACGTGATGTTTTAAGTAAATTCCTTTCCCAATTCCCCAATAATATCTTCCTTTCTTATTAAACTGACCTGGTCTACCATAATAAGTTCAACAAGAAAGGTATTAAACCTTCTTCCGCTAAACTGCCCCGTTTCAACAATAAGGATTTCAACAAAAAAGAGCATTAATCCTTCTTGGATCACCGCCCCTGTTTGTTAAATAAGGATAAAGTCTTTGTTGACCTAAATCCACCCCACATTAACCGTATCATCATGAAAGAATTCAATAACATATTTCTGTGTAAGACAATAAATATATAAATCATTTCCTAACCAAACAATATCCTCAATATTACTTAATATTTCTCCAGTCAATTTAGTTTTTACACATGGATAACTATCGTATCCCCAAAAGATATATATAGGAATTGAAGTATCAAATCCTTTAGAAATTAGAAAGGATGGAATGCTCTTAATTTCTTGGTATTAGAACCTAGAATTTCAAATACTTCCGTATTCACAAACTTGGTTTTTTCATACATGATTTAATATTATTAGTTAACCTTTAATATGTTCCACAATAGCATTAAAATCCTTCTTGTACGCGTTGCCCTTCAAAGGATTTAAACCCTCACCAGTAATCTTTACTATTGTTATGTAAATAAAATAAAAAATGGTTTCCTGGTCTGGAATCCATTTTTGTAGTTGACCATATGGTGTTACCAATTCGTTTCTCTCTTTAACGTAAAGAAGATAAACAATTACTATTCACTGTCTCAGATGATATAAAAAATTCTTAAAGATAGAGGTGAGATTGATTGTTTTTTCTTCTAGAAATAATGACTTAAATAATATATTGTATACCTAAAACAATGAAAGCCCTACCTCTCTTTCATCCTTACGGCTCCTTGTCCGTGCCAGTGTGAATCAGGATTGCAAAAATCAAGTGACTATTTTATCGAGTTATTTGATGAAACTTCAAACGTTCGTAAAATAAATTTAAATAATAAAAATGGATTAGATTGTAGAAATTACAAAAGAGGTTAATGCTCTAAAGGTGAGTTGGAGAAGTTGAATGTCTTTGAAAAGATTTATTTTAATAATAAACATATTTCCAAAAAATCAGGAAATTTTCGGGAAAGTAATCAATTTTCTTAAATTAACCTTAACAGAAACTTTTTATTTGATTTTCAGTAATACCTTTAATTAATCCCAGTTCACTAATCAAAAATTCATGTGCGTTATCTAACATTTTTTTTTCGCTTGTATTAAGTGCTTTTTCTTTCTTCATACGCATTAAATCACGTACAACTTCAGTACATTCTTGTATTTTACCCGTTTTTATTTTGTCCGTGTTCACTTTATACCTTTGTTTCCACGGCAGTAATCTATCTGATTCTCCATGATGAAAGATGTTTATGATGTGTTTTAATGCAATTATGTCAGTAACAGGGCGTATACTTGAACTCTTACCCGTAGGAATCATGACTTGCATATTACCGATTAACATTTTTATAACATAATACTGTTGTTTTTCCTCTGAGATTTCCTTTTCTTCTATGGCTTTAATTAAACCTACTCCATGCATTGGATAAACAATGTTATCGCCAATTTGAAACAAATAATCCACCTCCATATATGGTAACCTTCTTAACCTTAACATATATATCATTTTTTAGCAAATATTTAATAATATCATAATTTATTTTCCGTTGTCAACTACTTTTTTCTTAAAGATCAGAAAAAGCACTAACAATAGGAATCGTGTCGGATTACCAATAAAGGGAAGGTTGATTTTCCCACGTATATTCTGAAACCTCTACTAACCTTAATATTATTATTCTTTATAAAACCTTCCTGCGCAAATAACACAAAAAGCGACTGCCCTGTTTTGCAATCGCCCCCGTTAGCTTAATAAAGGTATCCTAATAAATCTAACTTGCCATTTTCCCATTTTATATTACCTACTTCTTTGATCATAAGCTCATTAATCTTTTCATGTCCTATTCCGTAAGTTGATTGATTTTCATCGTCAATTTTTAACCATTTACATTCATTATTTACAGACTTGAATCCTGCGTTTAAGTACAATTTTTTGTTATCTGCAAACAAGAGTAAAAAATCAACTAACTTCCCTTCACAGAAATCATTTATTTCAGAGAGCAGTAATGAACCTATTCCCTGTGAACGCTTGTTTTTTGATACACATAAATCGATGATACCAAGAACTCTTATTGGTTTCCCGTTTAAATTCATTACTCTATAATCCAAGCCCACATGACCGACAAGTTGATTAGTATCATCAATTACAATGAACCTAAAATGAGGTAACTGCTTAAAGTAAATTCTATCTTTTGGATATACATCTGTAAAACATTCTACTAATAACTGCCGTAATTTAGTTTCCAATTGACCATTAATTTCATATTCGTAAATTTTTACAATTTTCAATTCAGTTTCTCCTCATCAGTTTATCATTGGGATAAAACTTATATTATATTTTTTCTTGAATAAACCTTCCCCTTTTACTTCAATAAGAAATTCAACATAAAAAGAGATTAATCCTTCCTGGTCAACGCCCCCTATAGTTTAAGTGTACTTGTTCACAAGCTTTTTATTATTTCTGGAATGCTGCTCCTTTAGCGGTATAATCCTTATCCTTAATCACAATGAGACATTCGCCAAAACAAACATAATCTTACTTTCTAAATAACTTATTGGTCCCAGATAACAATTACTTAAACAAGAATAGTGTTATTCCTTCTTCAATTAATGCACTCGTTAATTTAATAAGAGATGATTGAAATGTTTAATGATAATAGAGTTATTTAAAAATGAAACTGTCCCGCCTACCATTTATCGTGTACAGTTATAATAAAAAACTACAAGAAATAAGTCGATTGACTACAGTTACAGTTTTAAAATAGAATTATTTACGCTACTGCATTTACCGCGGCAAAATTAAATAAGGATGGTAATGCATATGATTGAAATGAACGATTGGCTTGAGCAATTTAGTCAAAAACTTATTCAACAATTTGGCGAGGAGATTGTCTTTATAGGATTGCAAGGAAGTAGAGCGAGGGAAGAGGCAAAGCTAGACAGTGATATTGATGTAGTGGTCATTTTTAAAGAACTGACGATTGATCGATTATTATCGTATGAAGTCGTTACCCATACGATGCCAAACCGTCATTTACTTTGTGGTTTTATTTCGGGTGTAGACGAACTCCAAGCTTGGGATAAATCGGATTTATTTACCTTTGTCTATGATACAAAAGCAGTTTACGGTAGCTTGGAATTTTTAAAGAAACATATTCAACCGGAAGATATCAAGCGATTTGTTCGAACAGGTGCAGGAAATAGTTATCATATGACTTTGCACAATTATTTGCACACAAAATCAGTAGAGGCAATTAAAGCTATATTTAAAAATGCACGTTTCGTAATACAAGGAAAGCAATTTTTAAAATCAGAAATATTTCAATCAGATATAGGGGAGCTTATTCTAAATGCAGAAGAGCTTGATCGACAAGTATTAAGCCGTTTTTTAGAGATTCAACAAGGTATCCCTGTTCATTTACAACAAGATACAACGTTAATTTTTCATTGGGCAAAGGAAACGTTACAAGCAATGAAATGATAAAGACAAAATTGTGCGTTTTTGAACAAATTTTAAAAGCCTTATTACATTTTATGTGTAGTAAGGCTTTTATTTTTCTGTATTAAAATTAAACGACTTTATTATCTTTGTACATATAGTTGCTTAATTCATAATAAAGTCGTTTGGTAATGGTAACATTCACTAGTGGTTTTCTCTTATTGAGCTAAACTGCCCCGTTAGTTCAATATGAAACTGTCCCAAATAGCTTCCTCCACTACAAAATATTCTTCGTGGGAGCATACAGCTAATATGCATTTATCATTATGGTAAAACATTAAGTCTTCTGGTAGTTCAGGACTAATCCAATCAAAAAGGGAATGACAACGCTCTTTCAAAAAGTCTCTTGTAGCATTATTCATTTTAAAATAAAAAACGTAGGCTGTATCTTCAGAAAGTCTTGTGGTTTCCCATTCTTTTTGTATTCGTCTTTCGATTAAATGTTCTTCAATATCGATTATTAAATTATCAATAAAGGCAAGACGCTCCTTTTCAAACTCCAATAAACGTCCATCTTCTACAAAAGCAAAGCGATTACAATTCCTTGAGAGTAAGTCTATTAATTGCTTATAACGTTTGCCCTTTATATTTTTATGTACCCATATCATATTAATCTCACCTGAACGCTACAATTTACCGTTTTTTGGGTTTCTATATAAATTCATCTTTAATATAATTCAATAAAATATTAATAAATTCCTTCTTCACTAACCTATCCCATTCATTCAAGAAGGTAATCCCCACCCAATTTTACCGCAAATGGATAGCAGCTCCCTTTTTATTCAAAGCAACAATATTTACGAAAAAGCCTTTTATAGAGATCTCAGCCTATTAACAAAGGATATTTACAATTAATTACATATGAATTATGCTTTATTTACAGAGGAGGTGTTAGAGATTGAGCACAAACACATTTTTCATTCGATTTTCCATCAGCATACTTCTTATTTTCGGAGGAACATTTACAATCCGTTATTTTAGAACAGGTGAGCTTTTAATCGATCAAATAATGGGAATAGCCGCCGGTTTACTTATTTTAATTGCATCCCTCGTATGGAGAAATAAATCCAAGCAATCCACATAATAGACGTTTGACAGATTTACGCATACAATCCTTAAAAAGATTCTCGAATTTGATGATTCTACTTCATTTGTTTACTTCAATTCTCATCTTCAGACCACTCATTTCTTTCGCTTTTTATAAATCAATTCTTAGCATATTAATAAAATTACGTTATTTCTCTGACATGTCATAATAATTTGGAAAAATCCTTGGAGGAAACAATGAAGAAAGTAATAAATAAGATTAATCCCAAGATTGAAGTAGCCGGAGTGTCATTAATTGAATTAAAGAAAACAGAACGAACACTTGGCGCTACCTTTCCAGAAGAATACAAGGAACTCTTTCTAGAAACAAATGGTGCAACATTCGGAGAATGGACTTTGTACTCGATTCAAGCTAATGAACAATTAGCCTTTACAATGGATATTGTTAGGCAAAATCAAGAGAACCGGCCTAAAAATATGCCTGATGAATTTATTTGTATTGGTGACCATATCAATGGAAATAATCTCTGCTATTGAATTCGAAAAAGATTTATGCAAGAGCTGATTTTTCTATGGGATGATAAAAAAGGAAAATGCGAATGTAAGGCTTCAACTTTAAGTGAATTTATTGACTGGTATGTACCGAAAAAGACAAATAAGCCTAAAATCTTAGGCACATTTACAATCGAAAGTGGGAAGTTAATTGTTACGGACCCATGTTACGATAAAGATGAAGAAGACCTGCAAGTCTTACTTCTAAATGTGAAAAATGGAAAGTGGACAGCATATGTTACACACACTGATGAGGAAGCAGTACAAAATTTGTTCGTATATTATGGTGAAAAGAAACCAAGCGGGAGATGGCATGATTGCGCTCAAGCAATAGCGGTTGATTCAGCACAAGCAGGAATCTTTGATTTTGACGTTTTTCAAAAAGATGAAACAATCCCATATGAACTGATAAATACCCATGATATAGAGATAGATGAGGCTAGCTCAAAATACTATGTAGTATGCTGTGATATGACTGATACAGATGAACAAGCCGGAGTGGTTCCTGGAGGTGCGGTTTCTATGTCTGGCTATGGTGATGGAATGTATGAAGTCAAAGTGAAATATAATATTTTCAAACAGGTTGTTGGCGTAATGATTACTTTTGAGGATGAGGAATAATACAAAGGTCAGACCATCTTATACAAGTATAGGGAGATAAAGTGATTACTGATCAAAAAAGAGAAGTCGCCAGGATATGGTTCGATGAATACTTTACGAAAGGTAATCTTGAACTCTTAGATCAGCTTACAGATTCACATTTTATATTCCACTCAAGAAATACAGATAACCCAAAAAATGATATGAGAGAATTTATGAACTAGTATAGGAATGTTTTTCAGGATGATGAATGGATAATAGATGATTTAATAGAACAGGGAGAAAAGCTAGTTGTCCGTTATACCGGCTGGATGACCTATAAAGGTGGTTGGTTTAACATTCCTTCGGATAACCAACGAATCAAAGAAACAGGTATCATGATATTTAAATTTAGGGAAGGAAAAAATAGTGATGCTGCCATCCTTTATGAATTAGGGGCTTTACCAAAAAATACTCATCAGAGCTTCTGATATTAGAATATACATATGAAAAGAGCTGCATAACTAATATGCAGCTCTTTTCACATCAATTTTTATATTCGCGCCTGTATGGCATTCCAGGCCGTATCTTTTCCAAGCCCAGTCTCCGAAGAGAACAAAATCACTTCGTCACTTTCGATAATATTCAGTGTGTCTTTCACGACTTTTAGATGCTTTTGCCATTTACCTTTTGGAATTTTATCCGCTTTGGTTGCAATAATGATACAAGGTATCTCATAATGCTTAAGAAAATCATACATCATTACATCGTCCACAGACGGTTTATGGCGCAAATCAATGATTAAGAGCATAGCACGTAAAGGCTCACGTGTCGTAATGTATGTCTCAATCATCTTACCCCATGCTTCACGTTCGGACTTGGATACTTTCGCATATCCATATCCCGGTACATCGACGAAAAATAATTGCTCATTAAGCTTATAAAAGTTCAATGTTTGTGTTTTACCCGGTTTAGATGAAGTACGGGCCAAACCTTTCCGATTGATCATTTTATTAATAAAAGAAGATTTTCCTACATTTGAACGTCCAGCTAGAGCGAACTCCGGAAAACCATCTGTTGGATATTGTTCCGGTTTAACAGCACTCATCACAATCTCTGCTTGAGTAATTTTCAACTTTCTCCACCTACCAATGCATGTTGCAGCACTTCATCAAGTTGTGATACAAATACGAATTCTAATTCTTCACGAACACTTTCAGGAATATCATCAATATCTCTCTCATTATCAATCGGACATATAACTTTCTTTAGTCCTGCACGATGAGCACTCAATGACTTTTCCTTTAATCCCCCAATCGGCAATACACGACCACGCAAAGTTATTTCACCAGTCATCCCTACTTCCTTACGGATCGCTTTACCCGTAAGCGCTGAAATTAAGGCAGTCGCTATAGTAATACCTGCGGAAGGACCATCTTTTGGAACAGCTCCTTCAGGAACATGAATATGAATATCATATTTCTCATAGAAATCCTTGTCAATCCCAAAATCTTCAACCTTGGAACGAACATAGCTGAAAGCAGCCTGCGCAGATTCTTTCATGACATCTCCAAGTTTACCCGTCAACACAAGTTTGCCCTTACCTGGTGATAAAGAAACTTCAATTTGAAGGGTATCACCGCCAAATGTAGTATAAGCAAGTCCAGTTGCTACTCCAACCTGGTCTTCACGCTCTGCTTCGCCATGACGGAAATACGGTTTACCCAAAAATTCAGCCACTACTTTTTCTGTGACAATAACTTTTTTCTTCTCACCTGAAACAATAATCTTGGCTACTTTCCGGCAGATTGCCGCCAATTGCCTTTCCAAAGTACGAACCCCAGCTTCTCTTGTATATTGCCTGATGATTTTGATAATCGCATCATCCTTCATTTGAAGCTGGCTTCTTGTCAATCCGTGAGCTTTGATTTGTTTTAGCATCAGATGATCTTTAGCAATATGGAGCTTTTCAATTTCCGTATAGCCGGAGAGATTAATAATTTCCATCCGATCACGTAGAGGTGCCGGAATCGTTGCTAAATCATTGGCTGTAGCAATAAACATTACATTGGAAAGATCGTAGGTTTCCTCAATATAATGATCGCTGAAAGTATTGTTTTGCTCCGGGTCAAGAACTTCAAGCATAGCTGAAGATGGATCCCCCCGAAAATCGTTGGACATTTTATCAATCTCATCCAATAAGAAAACCGGATTAATGGTTCCCGCTTTTTTCATCCCTTGTATAATACGGCCAGGCATAGCCCCCACATACGTACGGCGATGTCCGCGTATTTCTGATTCATCTCTTACTCCACCAAGAGAAACCCGGACGAAATTACGGTTCAAAGACTTAGCTATGGATTTTGCCAAACTAGTCTTACCTACCCCTGGAGGTCCCGCAAGGCAAAGAATTGGTCCTTTTAAGGAATTCGTAAGCTTCTGAACAGCCAAATATTCAAGCACGCGCTCTTTCACCTTTTCAAGACCATAATGGTCTTTGTTTAAGATGTTCTCAGCTTTTCTAATATTCAGATCATCCTTCGTTGCTTTCGACCAAGGAATTGCAATCAGCCACTCAATATAATTACGAATGACCGCACTCTCTGCAGATGTTGCCGGAATCTTTTCATAGCGGTCCAGCTCCTTAAGTGCAGTTTCCATGACATGAGCCGGCATGCCCGCTTCCTTTATCTTCTCAGCAAATTCAGCAATCTCAGCAGCCTTACCTTCTTTGTCACCGAGCTCTTTTTGGATTGCTTTCATTTGTTCGCGTAGATAATATTCCTTTTGTGTTCGCTCCATTGATTTTTTGACACGCAGACCGATTTTCTTTTCGAGATTCAATACTTCTTTCTCGTTATTGATTAAACTGATTACTTTGTTTAATCTTTCCTTGACATCAATGGTCTCAAGTATTTCCTGCTTGTCCTTCAGCTTAAGCGGCAAATGTGATGTAACAATATCGGCCAGTCTGCCGGGTTCTTCTATATCAACAGTTGAATTATATGTTTCTGTTGTGACCTTTTTTGAGATTTTTATGTACTGTTCAAAGTAATTTAATAAAGTTCTCATCAAAGCTTCTGTTTCAGGATCCTTCTCTACTGGATCTTCAATAATTTCGAGCTTCGCTGTAAGAAAATCACTATCATCCTCATAGGAAACCATTTGTGCTCTAGATAAACCTTCTACCAACACTCGAATTGTCCCATTTGGGAGTTTAAGCATCTGTTTTACTTTAGTGAGTGTACCCATTTCATACAAATCATCTTCACTGGGCTCATCTGTAGAAGCTTCCTTCTGAGTAGTTAAAAATATCAAATGGTCATCTACCATCGCTTTCTCTAGCGCCTGAACAGATTTTTCCCTTCCAACATCCAGATGGAGAACCATCGTTGGGAAAACAAGCAATCCGCGAAGCGGCAGGAGGGGAACGTTTTTGTCCATAGTGTTTGCCATTTGTTGCACCTCCAAAACATGCTAATATATGTATTATTCATAGGCCTTTTACCAATTTTATCGTATTTACTGGTTTGTGTCTATTTGGGACGATAAACGAAACCATGTTACTTGTTTTCCCTAAATTTAAGTGGATGTAACACCTTTCAATCAATTTTTAAGGTAACAAAATTTCCCACTCTCATTAGACAAAAAAAAGGCTCGCTCTGATGCAAGCCTTTTAATTTTGTTCCCTCAGCCGCTTTCCCGTTCAGAAAGTGGCATATTTTCGATAATAGTATCAATGGCCGCTGTACGATCGAATACTAGTTGAAATACTTCCTTTAAGTTCCTGACAGGTTTAATTTCAATATTTTCGACTTGGTTTAACAGGGCTTGTATATTTTCTTCCGGAATCAGAACTACATCGGCTCCCGCTAACTTAGCTGCTGTCACTTTCGTAAACACACCGCCAACCGGCTTAACCTTCCCGTGAATGCTGATTTCTCCTGTCATTGCAACATTATTTTTTACCGGTATTTGATAGATAGCTGAGTAAATCCCAACGGCCATAGCAATGCCTGCCGAAGGACCATCAATCGGTATACCGCCCGGAAAATTAACATGGATATCAAATTTGTCAGCTGGTACGCCAATCGTTCTCAGGACAGTCACCACATTTTCAATCGATCCCTTAGCCATGCTTTTTCTTCTGATGGATTTTCCAGCACTATTAATACTTTCTTCTTCTACGATTCCAGTTATATTAACTGATCCCTTATCAACCGCATCAATAACCGTCACTTCAATCTCAAGTAACGCCCCTGAGCTTGGTCCGGTTACAGCCAGACCATTTACAACACCAACGGCAGATTCTTTCGCAATAAAGCTTTGATATCTAGGAGACATTTGGCTGGATTGAACAATCCATTCAATATCTTCATCTTTAATATAATCTCTATTTTCTGTAATGGCTAAACCTGCGGCACTCTGAACCATATTTACAGCTTCCCGTCCATTGCTGGCAAAATTACCAATGACATTAAGCGCCTCATCACTAATCTCTAAGGACACCCGTTCAACTGCATTTTTGGCCACTTTTTTCAGTTCCTCCTGATTTAATTCACGAAAAAAAATTTCCATGCATCTGGAACGAATCGCAGGCGGAATTTCAGAAGGTGTTCTCGTTGTAGCCCCAACAAGCCTAAAATCAGCAGGCAATCCATTTTGAAAAATTTCATGTATATGTTTTGGTATATTCGGATTCTCTTCATTATAGTATGCACTTTCAAAATGTACTTTCCGATCTTCCAATACCTTCAATAATTTGTTCATTTGTATATTATGCAATTCTCCAATTTCATCAATAAATAAGACACCGCCATGAGCATTTGAAACTGCCCCCTGTTTTGGCTGTGGAATACCTGCCTGGCCCATTGCTCCGGCGCCCTGATAGATTGGGTCATGAACAGAGCCTATAAGTGGGTCAGCAATTCCTCTCTCATCAAATCTGGCTGTTGTGGCATCCAATTCTACAAATGTTGCGGTTTGCCTGAATGGAGATTTCATATTTGCTTTAGCCTCTTCCAGCACCAGTCGCGCAGCGGCCGTTTTCCCAATTCCAGGCGGACCATAAATTAGTACATGCTGTGGATTTGGCCCACAAAGTGCTGCCTTTAGTGCCTTGATTCCATCCTTCTGACCAATAATATCATCAAACCGTGCTGGTCTTACCTTTTCGGAAAGCGGCTCAGTTAATGAGATAGACTTCATTCGATGAAGCTGATCCATCTCCTTCTTAGCCTCTCGATCAATCGAAACCTTTTGTACCCTTTGACCCTTTAACAAATTTAAAAAATACATGCCAATCACTATTCCAAAGAACAGCTGGATAACAATAACCACACCAGTCCAACTCATATAAGCACCCTCCTGAAATCACATCGTTGAGATACAAGCTAGTATCTCCCTAGAAAGGATGGAATAAACATCAAAAAGCTGAGCCGACTGATCAGCTTCGACAAGCATAAGAGGAGGCGCACAGATGTGTTCTTTCCTCCCGCAGTGGGTGGCTATCCTTATGACTCAAGCTCTATATATCTACACCAAAACCTGCCATCTACTTTAGCGTTTGGCTGGAATTTGAGCTGAATTGGCTGGATTAGTGCTGAATTTGGCTGGATAAAATCTAAAATTGGCTGGATTAATGAAGGAATCAGCTGGATTCCTACTCCAATCGGGTCAATCTCTTATTATTCTTCCTATAAAAGCAATTGTTTTCTTCTAACTCTCCAAACATGTATCCATTTAAGAATAGATAACCTGTAAATTACGTCATTTGCAATACAAAAAAGGCCAATCAAGATTTTGATTGGCCTCTTCTACAACTTATATCTTTATCAAGCAGATGTTTTCTTTTCAACTGTTTCAGTTGTTCCATCAACAAGAATTATTTTTGGAGATTCGCCTTTAGAGATCACTTCAGCTGTAATGATACATTTTTTAATATCATTACGGGAAGGAAGTTCAAACATGACATCCAGCATAATTCCCTCAATAATGGAACGAAGTCCACGTGCACCTGTTTTACGCTCAATTGCTTTTTTCGCAATTTCTAACAACGCTCCGTCCTCAAATTCGAGTTCTACGTCATCAAGTTGAAGCATTTTTTGGAATTGCTTAACAAGCGCATTTTTTGGCTTAGTAAGGATTTGGATTAATGTATCCTCATCTAATTGCTCAAGTGTAGCAATTACCGGCAAACGTCCGATAAATTCTGGAATTAATCCAAAACGAAGCATGTCTTCAGGAAGAACTTTAGTTAACAAGTTTTTATCTTCAACTTCTTCTTTAACTGATCCAAAACCGATAACTTTTTGGCCAAGACGGCGTTTAATAATCGGTTCGATTCCATCAAATGCACCACCGCAAATGAATAGAATATTCGTTGTATCAATTTGGATGAATTCTTGATGAGGATGCTTTCTTCCTCCTTGTGGCGGAACGCTTGCCACTGTGCCTTCAAGAATTTTCAGCAACGCCTGCTGTACACCTTCACCTGAAACATCTCGTGTAATGGATGGGTTTTCAGATTTACGTGCAATTTTATCGATTTCATCAATGTATATAATGCCTTTTTCAGCTTTCTCTACATCGTAATCAGCAGCCTGAATTAGCTTAAGTAAGATATTTTCAACATCTTCACCCACGTAACCAGCTTCAGTTAATGACGTAGCATCTGCAATGGCAAATGGTACATTTAATAATCTGGCTAAAGTTTGAGCAAGAAGTGTTTTCCCGCTTCCAGTAGGCCCGATTAAGCAAATATTGGATTTAGATAATTCTACATCTTCAATTTTGCTATTAGAATTTACACGTTTATAGTGATTATAAACGGCTACTGCCAAGGATTTTTTAGCACCTTTTTGACCAATAACATATTCATCAAGGATTTCTAAGATCTCCATTGGTTTTGGTATATCTTTTAACTCAACTTCTTCTTCAGTACCCAGTTCTTCTTCTACAATTTCAGTGCATAACTCTATGCACTCATCACATATATAAACACCTGGACCCGCTACGAGTTTTCGGACTTGTTCTTGAGTTTTCCCACAGAAAGAACACTTCAATTGCCCTTTCTCATCATTAAATTTAAACATAGTTTCACCCCTTGGTATTATGAACTCTATCATGAAATCTGCAATTCTTTACGATCCAGATTAACTAATGAAGGGTATGTAAGGATTGTAACATACATTGCCCCATATAAGGTAAGAAAAAGGCCGTACTCATTTGCCAAACTAATTGTTCCTTATGTATATGTACATAATATCCATTCTTGACTCCTTTCAATCCTGGAAATCAAAAATGGAAGAGTTTTAAATCCTATTTATTTAGAATTAATCTACACTTAATTCATGAAAAAAGCAATTATGTATGTGTTAAAATATTTCGATTCTAAAAGTCGAATCTTCTCGAAACTTTGGCCCTGCAATTAGTATGTATAGTATGTATAAAACAAGGTACGATAAAATCGCACCTTGTTTTGTTATTTAATATGTGTATTAAGCTTCTACTGTTTTGCTGTTATCAACTAATACGTCGATTGCTTTTCTTACTAATAAGTCACCTTTAACACTTTCAGTTCCGCCAAGCGCTTGGATGATTTGTTCAGCAGTCAAGCCATATTGCTCAGACATTGCTTGTACTTCAGTGTTGATTTCTTCTTCAGTAACTTCAAGGTTCTCTGCTTTAGCGATTGCTTCAAGAGTTAAGTTGATGCGTACACGCTTTTCAGCTTCCTCTTTCATTTGACCTTTAAGAGCATCTTTGTCTTGGCCAGAGAATTGGAAGTACATGTCAAGAGTCATACCTTGAGCTTGAAGACGTTGTTCAAATTCTTGAATCATACGATCTGTTTCAGTGTCGATCATTGCTTCTGGAATATCGATTTCTGCAGTTTCTGCCGCTTTTTCGATAACTGTGTCTTTTACATGGTGCTCTGCTTGATGGTTTTTAGACTCAACTAAACGAGTTTTGATTTTTTCTTTAAGTGCTTCCAATGTTTCTACTTCTTCATCAACATCTTTAGCAAATTCATCATCTAACTCAGGTAATTGTTTTGTTTTGATTTCATGAATTTTCACTTTGAATACAGCTGGTTTTCCTGCTAATTCTGCAGCATGATATTCTTCTGGGAAAGTAACTTCAACATCTTTTTCTCCACCAACTTCAAGACCAACCAATTGCTCTTCAAATCCTGGAATGAAAGAGTTAGAACCAAGTTCTAAGGAGTAATTATCTGCTTGTCCGCCTTCGAATGCTTCGCCATCAACGAATCCTTCAAAGTCTAAAACTACAGTATCACCATTCTCAGCTTGTCCTTCTTCTTTGATTACAAGCTCTGCGTTACGCTCTTGTAAAGTTTTGATTTCTTTTTCGATATCTTCATCAGTTACTTCAGTATCAAGTTGTGTAACTTCAATACCTTTGTATTCGCCAAGTTTAACTTCTGGCTTCACAGTAACAGTTGCTTTGAAAATAAGAGCTTCGCCTTTTTCCATTTTTTCGATATCGATTTCTGGACGATCAACTGGCTCGATTTTAGTTTCTTCAATTGCATTAGCGTATGCTTCTGGAAGAATAAAATCTAATGCGTCTTGGTAAAGAGACTCAACGCCAAATTTCTTTTCAAATAATGCACGAGGCATTTTTCCTTTACGGAATCCTGGCACTTGTACTTGTTTAACCACTTTTTTGAATGCTGAATCTAAGCCTTCGTTTACTTTTTCAACCGGTACTTCAACAGTTAATACACCGCTGTTCCCTTCAAGCTTTTCCCATTTTGCAGACATGGTTTTCCCTCCACTATATATATTTCCTAATAATCGTTTTCTCTTAACACGATATTATGTGCAACTAGATTTATTGATCTTAGGCAGTACAGCCTTACTGTACCAATGCATATTGCAACCACTATATTATAACATAGGTTTCCTACGTTTCAAGACTTGGACCCTCAAATAACAGGGAAAGTCATCCCCTCTAGATTCCTGATTTCCTCTATAATTATATTTATCCTTTCATCAGGCTCCTTCAAATCGATTCCATAGGCTTCCGACACAATTCGATAATAGCCTTCTGCCCATCCTTCGAGATTCGGTATATTCAATGGATAAAGCAGGATATTATGCCTTTTAACCATTTCCATTGCCTGTTCGAACATGATAGGATTATTATTTTCCAACCTGTCACGTAAGGTTTTATGTATGTCAGATAAAAAATGCGTTTCTTCAACAATTGGTAAGTCTACTATATTCACTGTAATAGTTTGACCGAACTTATCCACCTCTACAATCTTATCCACTTCCTGCTCTTTTAATATGGATAAAGTAAAGGTTTTTAAAAAAGGATGTTTTTCTTCTATTAAATATTGGCAAAGCAGCCCTACCCACGGTCTAATATTTTGCCCTGCAAGTGAAGATAGCATAAAAAATTGCTCTTGCATCGTTCCGGTTTCCAAAATAACTTTTATTTCTTCCTCCTGAATTTGAGGTGATTCGACTTTAAATTCAGGAAAATCATCTGAATATTCCTGTTCGCTGCCCTGTTCCACAATTCGTTTACTCATAGCCAATAGATGTTCTAATGATTCAACTCTGCCTTCAGGTACTTGATTTTCTTCCAATAACGCTTCGACTACCGATATAATCTCGCGATGTTCATTTAATTGCAGAAGGATCATTAAATAAATATTGATGACATGAAAATACTCTCCAATTCCATTTCCCATCATCTTATTCACTATAGCTTTTGCATCTTGGTAATTCCCGAGCTCTACAAGTGACAGAGCCAATCCGATATTGATATCTTCATCTTCCGGTTCCAATTCATACGCCTGGCCAAATAATTCACGGGCATTTTTGAATTTTTTCTCCTCCATGGCTTGCATACCTTTTTTGAGGAGCAATTGTGCCAGATTAGGAAAAGGAATTACCTTTTCATCCTTTCGTTCACTTTTTGTGTTCTTCATAACAAACCGCCTTGATTTTTTTGAATTAATTGTCGTTAGTTTAGCATGCCTTTCCATGAAAAACAAAAAATCTTTCTGTTATTCACTCAATAAACAATGAAACGCAAAAAAACATAGACTATATATCTTGTAGTCTATGCCAGTATTCTCTGTTCGTATTGATTGATTTCTTCATTATACTGAAGCGTTAGTTCAATTTCATCCCAACCATTAATCAGCATGTTCTTCCAATATGGATGAATATCAAATCGAGCAAGTACGTTTTCTTGTGCTCTCAATTCTTGATTAGGTAGATCAACCGTTAGATCCAACGGTGTTTTACGTATAAATTCCTTTAGTGAAGCAAGAGTCTCTTTTTCTAAGGTTATCGGCAGTATTCCATTTTGCAAACAGTTTTGATGAAAAATATCTGCAAAGGAGGAAGCTAAAATTACTTTAAACCCATAATCCCCCAGTGCCCATGGGGCATGCTCACGAGAGGATCCACATCCAAAATTTTCACCTGCCAACAAAATGGTCGCACCTTTAGCTTCAGGCTGATTCAGTTCAAAATCGTCTCGCTCGGTTCCATCTGCATGAAAACGCCAGTCAAAAAACACATACCTGCCAAACCCGGTACGCTCAATGCGCTTTAGGAACTGCTTCGGTATAATCTGATCTGTATCGACATGATCGCGTTCAAGAATAACAGGTTTACCTGTATAGACTGTCATTTTTTCCATTTTAGTGACCTCCTTTTCCAGAAATCATAGGATTCACCGCTTCTCTGATATCTACAAACTTTCCGTAAATCGCTGCCGCTGCTGCCATGCGCGGAGATACTAAATGCGTTCTTGCTCCAGTGCCCTGTCTTCCTTCAAAATTACGGTTCGACGTGGAAGCACAATGTTCACCTGCCGGCACCACATCTGGATTCATACTTAAGCACATGCTGCAGCCTGCTTCTCTCCATTCGAATCCAGCTGCTTTGAAAATCGTATCCAGACCTTCTTCCTCTGCCATCTTCTTAACAGCCTGTGAGCCTGGAACGACCATTGCTCTCACTCCTGCAGCAACCCTATTACCATCGATAATTTCAGCCGCTTCCCTTAAATCTTCTATCCTGGAATTTGTGCAGGAACCAATAAATACATGCTGAACCGGTATATCTGTAATTGCCTGACCTTCTTTAAGACCCATGTATTCTAGCGCTCGCTGTAATGTTTTGGCTGCTGCTGGCTTCATTGAATTTGAATGAGGGATATTCCCGGTTACCGGGCTGCACATCCCAGGATTGGTACCCCAACTGACCATAGGAGAAATATCATCTCCATTCATGTAGATTACTTTGTCATAATCTGCATCAGCATCACTGGCCAATTCTGACCACCGCTTACAATATTCCTCGAATTCGTCCGGCACGGGAGCATATTTCCGGCCCTTCATATAAGAAAAAGTAGTTTCATCCGGGCTAACCAGACCGGCACGAGCGCCGCCTTCAATAGACATATTACACATAGTCATGCGCTCTTCCATCGACATATTACGTACTACATCGCCTGCATATTCCAAAATATAGCCGTTACCAAAGTTCGTTCCATTTTGAGTGATGATAAATAAAATGACATCCTTTGCAGTAACCCCATTTTGGAGTGAACCGTTTATTTCAATTTTCATCGTTTTCGGTTTGTTTTGCCAAATGGTTTGCGTCGCTAATACATGCTCCACTTCGCTCGTGCCAATTCCAAAGGCCAATGCACCAAATGCACCATGTGTAGATGTATGACTGTCGCCGCAAACAATGGTTTTTCCCGGCCAGGTTAAGCCTAAATCAGGTCCAATCACATGGACAATTCCCTGGTCTTCACTATCAAGGCCTGCTAAAGGTACTCCAAATTCCTGGCAATTCCGTTCAAGTGCTGTCAATTGCCTTTTCGCCACCTCATCTGTTATTACAAAACGATTAATGGTGGGGACATTATGATCCATTGTTGCAAAGGTCAAATCTGGTCTGCGTACCTTTCTTTTCTTTAGGCGAAGACCCTCAAATGCCTGAGGAGAAGTCACTTCATGAACGAGATGCAGATCGATGTATAATAAATCTGGTTTTCCCGCCTCCTTGTGCACTATATGATTTTCCCAGATTTTATCCACGATCGATTTACCCACATAGATCCCTCCTCATTTTATTGATACCTTTAATTTTTTTTACGCGTACGCTTCCATAATGTGAAAAATAGCGTCCTTCTGCAAAATTTCTTCCTTAATAGCCCTGGCCATTTCCGTAGTTGACAGCACTTTTCCATCTCCTGATATATCTATTGTATGTTTGCCGGAGTCCAGTACATTTTTCACCGCTTGTTCCACTATACTTGCCTCTTCTTCCATTTGGAAGGAATGGCGAAGCATCGATGCAACAGACAGAATCATTGCAATTGGATTAGCTTTATCCTGGCCTGCGATATCCGGGGCAGAGCCGTGAATTGGTTCATATAAATGCAAACCATTTTCAGAAAGACTTGCTGAAGGGAGCATTCCAAGTGAACCAGTTAAGACACTTGCCTCATCGCTCAAAATATCACCAAACATATTTTCAGTCACCAATATGTCAAATTGCCTTGGATTACGGATAAGCTGCATCGCTGCGTTGTCTACGAGCATATGCTCAAGCTTCACTTTTGGATACTCACTGGCTACTTCTTCTGCCACCTCTCTCCACATTCGGCTTGATTCTAATACATTTGCCTTATCAACGGATGTTACCTTTCCTTTTCGTTCCTTTGCCAATTCAAAAGCGAGTGTGATAATCCGCTTTACTTCTTCGCGTTCGTAATACAGAGTATCGACAGCAGATTCCATGCCATCATGATAATTACGCTTACTCGGTTTGCCAAAATATAACCCGCCCGTTAGTTCCCTCACGATTAAAAAATCCGTACCATCAATGATTTCTTTTTTCAAAGGTGATGAATCCTCGATGCTGGCATAATAACTGATTGGACGCATATTTGCGTATAAATTTAACTCTTTGCGGATTTTTAACAGCCCTTGCTCAGGTCGCATCTCCGGGGGATTATGATCCCATTTCGGACCGCCAACTGCTCCAAGTAACACGGCATCATTTCGTTTACAAAGGTCAATCGTTTTTTCAGATAAAGGGGTACCCTCCGTGTCAATCGCTGCCCCGCCAATTTGCCCATATTCAAAGACGAATTCATGCCCGAATCGTTCACCAATAGCATTGAGGATTTCGAGGGCTCCTATCATAATTTCTGGTCCAATTCCGTCACCCGGCAATACAGCAATGTTTTTTTTCATATCGAAGAAATCCCCCTTATTGATTAATTCGTGATCACCATTGATTGGTGCTCTACTGTTAAAATCACTCGGTTAATAGCATTTAAATACGCTTTGGCCGACGCTTCCAACACATCCTGGGCTAATCCCCGTCCGCTTGTTTCCACTCCCTGATAAATAATTCTTACAAACACCTGTGCCAACGCATCTCTGCCGCCGCCAACTGATTGAATACGGTAATCCTGCAGCTTAACTGGTTTCTGGATGCAACGCTCGAGCGTATTGTATAACGCTTCAATACTCCCTGCTCCAGTGGAGGCCTCCTGTATTCTGTCGTTATTTACCCCTGACAATGTAACGGTTGCTGTAGGAATCTGATTGGTTCCGTATTGAACCTGAATGGAAATTAATTCATAATAGTTATCCTCTTTTGTTACTTTCTCTTCCAGTACTAACGCGACAATATCATCATCTGTCATTTCTTTCTTACGATCTGCGAGATCCTTGAATACTTTGAAAAGGTGATTAACTTCTTCATCCGACACAGGGAAGCCTAACTCTTCTAATTTTGTACGGAATGCATGCCGGCCTGAATGCTTACCAAGCACCATGGAGTTAGAACTTAATCCAACTAATTCAGGTTCAATTATCTCGTAGGTTGTTTTCTCTTTAAGCACACCGTCTTGATGAATGCCGGATTCATGTGCAAAGGCATTTTTACCTACTACAGCTTTATTTGGCGGGATTACCATACCTGTCAGTTTACTGACCAATTCACTTGTACGTTTAATTTCACTAAGAACCAAGCCGGTTTCTGCCTGATAAAAATTTTTTCTTGTATATAGGCCAAGCGCTACTTCTTCCAGTGCAGTATTCCCGGCCCGTTCACCAATTCCATTAATGGTACCTTCTATCTGAGTCGCTCCGGCCAGAATCGCTGCCATAGAATTGGCGGTCGCCAATCCTAAATCGTCATGGCAATGGGCAGACAACGTAACCTGATCTATAGATGGAACGTGGCTCATTAGATATCGGAAGACTTCACTGTATTCTTTCGGTGTGATATAACCAACCGTATCCGGGATATTGATGATCTTTGCTCCGGCTTTGATAGCTTCTTCCACAATCCGAGCCAGGAATGGAAGCTCTGTTCGGCAAGCATCTTCAGCTGACCATTGAATAACCGGGAAATACTTCGAAGCATAACGGATCGAAGCCACGGCAGCTTCAACTACCTGATCCTCCGTCATTTTCAGCTTATACTGCCTGTGTATGGGTGATGTAGCAAGAAAGACATGTATCCTCGGGTCGGCCGTTTGCTTTAAAGCTCCCCACACTGCATCAATATCACTTTCCACAGATCTTGCCAGTCCTGTTACCGTTGAATTTTTGACTAAATCAGCAATTTTCTTCACTGATTCGAAATCTCCTGGAGAGGCTGCGGGAAAACCAGCCTCAATGATATCTACACCCATTTTTTCTAATTGTTTGGCTATCTCCAGTTTTTCGGTCAAATTAAGAGTGACTCCGGCAGATTGTTCTCCATCACGTAAGGTCGTGTCAAAAATATTAATTTTTCGCACTGCCGACCACTTCTTTCTGTTTCTTTTTTTGCTGTTGAATAAATGGCATCATTTGACGAAGTTCTCTGCCTACCTGTTCAATTGGATGTGCATTTTCCTGTGCCTGTGTCGCGTTAAATACAGGTCTGTTCACTTGATTTTCAAGCAGCCATCCTTTTGCAAATGTGCCATTCTGAATTTCTTTTAACACTTGCTTCATTTCTTCTTTAACAGCCGGGCCAACTACGCGGGGACCTGAAACAAAATCACCCCATTGAGCGGTATCAGAAATGGAATAGCGCATCCCTTCCATGCCGCCTTCATACATGAGATCAACAATTAATTTCAATTCATGTAAACATTCAAAGTAAGCAAGCTCAGGCTGATAGCCAGCTTCCGTCAGCGTTTCAAAACCTGCCTTTACCAAGGAGGTAAGTCCCCCGCAAAGTACTGCCTGTTCTCCAAATAAATCTGTTTCGGTCTCTTCCTTGAATGTAGTTTCAAGAGCTCCTGCCCTAAGTGCTCCAATCCCTTTTGCGTAAGCCAATGCAACTTCTCTTGCTTCACCTGACACATCCTGATAGATGGCAAATAATGCTGGAACACCTGCCCCTTGTTCAAATGTCCTTCTGACTAAATGGCCCGGTCCTTTTGGCGCCACTAGGGATACATCTACAAATGCCGGAGGAACAATTTGATGATAATGGACATTGAAACCATGAGCGAACATCAGTGTATGACCTTTCCGCAAGACTGGTTCAATCTCTGCTTTATATACTTTTGTTTGATGTTCATCCGGTAAGAGAATCATGATTACATCTGCTTCCTCGCTTGCTTCCCTAACAGATTTAACATCAAATCCATCTTCAACCGCCTGGTTCCAAGATTTACCCTCTCGCAATCCAAT
This sequence comes from Pradoshia sp. D12, assembly GCF_008935075.1. Classification (NCBI taxonomy): domain Bacteria; kingdom Bacillati; phylum Bacillota; class Bacilli; order Caryophanales; family Bacillaceae; genus Pradoshia; species Pradoshia sp. D12. The sequence goes on from NZ_CP044545.1 coordinate 3,065,562, forward strand.
AACTACTTCAAATCCGCTTTCCCGTAAGTTCTGTGCATGGGCATGCCCCTGTGATCCATATCCAATAACTGCTACCTTTTTATTTGATAAAGCTGCTTCATTTGCTTCATTTTGATAGTACATTTTTGCCATAATTGTTCTCTCCCTTTTTCATTTTTATTTAGACAATTGAATAATTCTTTGTTCCCTGGTTGCCCATTTGAGTGGAGCGGGCAAAAGCGGTAGTGCCTGTTCTAGCTAATTCCTTAATTCCGTACGGCTTGACTAATTCGATAAAAGCTTCTATTTTATTTGATTCGCCGGTTATTTGAATCACAAGACTTTCTTTGCCAATATCAATAACCGAAGCTCTAAAAGGCTCAATGAGTGAGTAAATCTCACTTCTCGATTGGGGAGTGGCTGTTACTTTTACTAACGCAAGCTCCCTGGCTACAACGGATTGATCTGTTATGTCCTGTACCTTTATGACATCAATCTGTTTATTTAATTGTTTGGTAATTTGTTCTGCAATTTGCACGGATTCGACGTTTACAACACAAGTTATTCGCGCTCTCTCCTCCATTTCGGATTGCCCTACCGTAATACTTTCAATGTTATAATTTCGTTTCGTAAATAAATTGGTAATCCGGTTAAGGACACCCGGTCTGTTTAGAACGGTTAAAGTGATGATCCTTTTCAATTTTTCTTCACCCCTACCATTTCATTAATTCCCTTTCCAGGTGCAACCATTGGGTATACATTTTCTTTAGGTTCTACAAAAATATTGATTAGTACTGGACTATCTTTACTAAATTCTTCGTTAAATACCCTTTCAGCTTCTTCCTCCGTCCGGATATCGAATCCCTTTATTCCATAAGCTTCAGCCAGCTTGCTGAAGGAGGGCTGGGAACGAAATACACTTTCTGAGTATCGGGATTCATAAAAGATTTCCTGCCATTGGCGTACCATTCCAAGAGAACCATTATTGATAATGATAATTTTTACCGGCAAGTTCAGTTCTGCGATAACAGCAAGTTCCTGAATGGACATTTGGATACCCCCATCACCATTTACGGAGATAACCAAATCATCTGGTTCAGCAATTTGTGCTCCAATCGCAGCCGGTAATCCAAACCCCATCGTGCCAAGTCCTCCGGAGGTTACCCATGCATTCGGACGCTTAAAAGGATAATACTGGGCAGCCCACATTTGATGCTGACCAACATCGGTTGTCACGATGGCATCCCCATTACTCATTTCATAAATCATTTCCATAATTCTCTGTGGTTTCAGGTGCTGACCGTTCCCCTTGTCATAATAGAATGGTGCATCCTCCAGCCAATTCTGAATTTGCTTCCTCCAGCCCTCGTTATCTGGCTGTTTGCCATTCTGCTTGATTAAATGCTTCAGAGCATGCCTGGCATCTCCTACAACCGGGATAGCCGTCGGAACATTTTTACCGATTTCAGCAGGATCAATATCTATATGGGCAACCATTGCATGCGGTGCAAATTTTGATAGATTACCTGTTAAACGATCGTCAAACCTGGCACCAATATTGATTAATAGGTCACATTCAGACAGTGCCATATTGGCTGCGTATATTCCGTGCATCCCTCCCATTCCGATGTAAAGCGGATGACTCGGAGGAAAACTGCCAAGTCCCAATAATGTATTAACGACTGGGATTTGCTGTTGCTCAGCATATTCAAGTAAGTACTTTGAGGCTTTCGCATGAAGGATACCTGCACCAGCCAAGAAAACGGGTTTCTTAGAAGAACTGACTGCTTCTACGAGTCTTCTAATCTGCAAATAATTAGGTTCATACTTTGGCTGATATCCCGGCAAATGGATTGTTTCAGGTTCCTCTTCTATAGCTACTAGCTGAGCCATATCTTTCGGAATATCAATGAGGACTGGCCCTGGGCGTCCTGTTGAAGCAATATGAAAGGCCTCCTTCACGATTTTTGGAATATCTGCCGTATTTCGAATTTGATAATTATGCTTTGTGATCGGTGTTGTAACTCCTAAAATATCTGCCTCCTGAAAAGCATCTGTTCCGATTACTCCTGTACCAACCTGACCGGTAAAAACGACTAAAGGCAAGGAATCCATCATGGCATCAGCAAGACCTGTGACAATATTGGTTGCTCCGGGACCAGATGTAGCAATTACCACTCCTGGCTTTCCACTTATCCTTGCATATCCTTCAGCCGCATAGATTGCGCCTTGTTCATGTCTTGGCAATATATGCTTCAATCCCGATTTATAAAGTGCATCATAAATGGGTAGAACGGCACCTCCGGGGTATCCAAATAAAACCTCCACTCCTTGCTTTTTCAGGGAATTGACCAACATCTCGGCTCCGCTGATTTTTATTTCAGTTTGTAGGCTTTTCTTCTCAGCAAGAGCTGTTTTCTCCAACATGGAATCTACCTCCTGTTTAGTGATAGGCTTATTTGCCAGGTCTTTTTTAAAAATAAAAAAGCCTTTTCATCACATACGTTTCCCAATTGAAACGCAGGGATGAAAAGGCTTGTTGTCCTTTCCATGGTACCACCCTAATTCATAATTGATTTCATCAATCATGCACTCTTTACTTTTGATAACGGGTTGATCGGTCAAACCCGGTCTGTATTACTGGAGAGTTCATACAGACGCTCAAAGGGGAGTTCATACTTGGAAACAGTACCGATTCTCAGCACCATCGGCTCTCTGTAACTGTTCAGCCCACTTACTACTTATCCTTATCATCGCTTCTACTTATTAAATTCTTGTTATTAGTTCCACTATTATAAATCCAAATAATTACTAATTTGTTATCTCGTTGAAATTTATAATACGACCTTCCAGACACATAGTCAACTGATTTTTCTAAATTATTAGACTATTTAATTAATTCTGAATAATTGTATGCGCTTTCATTGTTTTTGCTAAGCGGTTTTCCTATTTTAAAATTTTTATCATCGCAATATCATTTGTAATTAAAAGAAATAAATGAAATTTCATCTCTATTTTTCACACAAAAAAAAGAGCCTATAAGCTCTGGAATTTATTGCGATGCTCTTCTTCTTGCTATGTATTTTACTAAAATAATAGATACAATAACTGATAAAAGTGTATACGGCAGGTATTTCTCAAACAGATCGGTAAAACGGAATGGTGCTTCATGGATAAACTCGGCTTTCTTCCATTGTTGGTTATCGATTTCAACAGCAATGCCCGAATCAGAGGATTTATTTTTTTATGTATAATACTTAGTGCCTACAGGGTAAATGTTAGAGCCGTTTCCTTTATAATGCCCGGTATTGTCATCTGCCCTGACTCCACCTTGCCTATGTATTTACCAATTTCCCGAGGATCTATTGCCTCATCTTCCTTTATTTCATATACCTTACCCTCCCAAACAACAAAGTATTTATTCCAACTTAATGCTTGGGCCAATGATAGATAGATGAATGAAAGGACAAATAGTATCAGGGTCGTCTTTTTTTCAAAGCAATCGAACTCCTTCATAAATACTATTTTAATAGTAGCATATAATTTCCATATTAATTACATATAATTCAATAAAAAATCCTGCGGATCAATTACCACAGGATTTCACATTATGAAGTCTGGATATTTTTATACTGGCTTTCATACATTTCACTGTATCGACCTTTATGACGTAATAATTCTTCATGCGTTCCACTCTCTTTGACTTGGCCGTCATCAATGACCATAATCTTATCTGCCTCGCGAATCGTACTGAGCCTGTGTGCAATCACAAAGCTGGTACGTCCTCTCATCACTTTACGCATAGCATTCTGTATGGCAAGCTCTGTTCTCGTATCTACACTGCTCGTTGCCTCATCCAGGATCAGGATTGCTGGATCCTTTAATATTGCCCGGGCAATAGCTAGCAGCTGCTTGTTCCCTTGGCTGAGATTCGAGCCATTTTCTAGAAGCATCGTATCGTAGCCATTTGGAAGTCTTGTAATAAAATAATGAGCATTTGCCGTTCTGGCAGCTTCAATCATTTCTTCATCTGTAGCATCCAACCGGCCATATTTTATATTCTCTTTAATGGTTCCCGTAAACAAATACGTGTCCTGCAGCACAATCCCAAACGTATCTCTTAAGCTCTCTCTTGTATAATCACGAATATCTACCCCATCGATTAAGATGCTCCCTTCAGATACCTCATAAAATCTGGTTAAGAGATTCGTAATGGTTGTCTTCCCTGCACCAGTTGGTCCCACTAGCGCATTGTGGCTGCCCGTTTTTGCTTCAAAACTGATATTTTTTAAGATGGGGTGATTTGCGTCATATCCAAATGAAACATTCTTAAACGTTACATTTCCTTCTGAATGCCGGAGTGGAACCGCATGCTCGCCATCTTTTGTCTCTTCATTCTCATCAATCACCTGGAATACTCGTTCAGCACCTGCAACTGCAGACTGAAATAGATTGAATATATTGGCCAAATCATTTAACGGTCTCGTAAACTGCCTTGAATAGCTGACAAAACTGGCGATCACCCCAATCGTTACAGCTTCATTTACAGCCAAGATACCGCCTACAATTGCAATCGCGGCCAGTCCAAGATTATTAATTGCATTCATTAATGGCATTAAATAACCTGACCAGATTTGTGCCTTCCTTCCTGATTCAAATAATTTACCATTGATTTCTTCAAACGTCTCGACCACTTGATTTTCTCTATTAAAGGCTTTAATAATAAGCGTTCCGGATATCGTTTCTTCTATATGTCCGTTCAATTTGCCTAAATGTTTTTGCTGTTCCCGAAATAAAACCCGTGTCCGTTTAGCAATCATTTTCGTTAGCAAATACATAAATGGTATCGTAATACATGCAGCAACCGTCAAAATGGGGCTCAATATTAGCATCATAATAAATGATCCCGTTATTGTGATGACTCCACCCATCAGCTGCGTAGTCGATTGAGAAATACTACTGCTGACATTATCGATATCATTTGTAACTCTGCTCATCATATCGCCATGGGCATGCGAATCAAAATAACCGATTGGTAATTTAAGCAGCTTATGAAATAGCTTGCTTCTTAAAGATTGAACAACCCGCTGAGAAACTCGGACCATCATCCAGCCCTGGAGCAAACTGGATATTCCATCTGTTACATAGACCACAGCCAAAATTAGAATCATCATATGTAATAAGTTCAGGTCAACTGATTCCATTGCAATCGTATCGACTGTTCTTCCAATCCAATAGGGAACAAATAAGCTGATAGCTGAACTAATAACAACAAAGCCAAAAATAATCCACAGACTTCTCTTTTCAGACCCAAAAAATCCCCAAATCCGTTTAAGAGTTCCCGTAAAATCCTTAGGTTTTTCTACAGGAGCAAATCGGCCCGCACCATGGCCATGGCCTCTTCCCCCTGGTTTCGGCATTTGCGGCTGTGAGGGCTTGCTTCCATTCTCCGATTTATTTGCCATGGCTAACCATCTCCTCACCTATTTGCGAACGTATAATTTCCTGATAAACCGGATTATGTGTTTTTAACTCTTCATGATTTCCAATACCTACTATTTTCCCATTATCCATAATGATAATTTTGTCGGCATCCATAACAGAGGTTATTCTTTGGGCAATCAAAAAAATCATCGACCCTTTCGTTCTTTCCCCTAATGATTCCTTTAATTGCTTCTCCGTGACCGCATCAAGTGCGCTGGTTGAATCATCAAGAATTAAAACAGATGATTTTTTCAACAGGGCTCTGGCAATCGATAATCTTTGCTTTTGGCCACCGGAAAGATTAATTCCGCCCTGTCCAAGATGAGTATCATACCCATTGGGCAAAGCCTCTATGAATGTATGGGCACAGGCTGCCTTGGCTGCCTGTACCACCTCTTCCATACTGGCATTCCCATTTCCCCAAAGTATATTTTCTTTAATCGTTCCCGTAAATAATATAGATTTCTGAGGCACATATGCCACAGACTCTCTCAATAAAGCTGGGTCCATCATTTGAATGTTTACCCCATTCATATAAATGGCACCTTTAGAAGGTTCATACAATCTAGGAATCAAGTTAACCAGACTGCTCTTTCCTGATCCGGTTGAACCTATTATCCCAACTGTCTCTCCCATATTTACATGAAAGGTAGCATCTTTTACTACAAAGTCCTTCGTTCCAAAGTATGAAAAACCAACTTGATTAAAAAAGATACCTTCTTTATCAATAGCTTTTCCAGATGTATCAAGTGTTGAAGGAGGCTCCTCAGTATTAAATACTTCTCCAATCCTTCCGGCAGATACCCTTGCCCGAACAAAGAAATTAAATATCATTGAAATCATCGATAAAGATACTAAGATTTGAGTCATATAGTTCACATAGGCAACAATTTGTCCAACCTGCATCTGTCCATTATTTATATTCCAACCGCCCACTAAAAGGACGAGCACAATTCCAAAATTCACGGTTAGCATGATTCCAGGACTAAATACAGACATTACTCGCATAGCTTTAATAGAGGTTTCTGCCAAATCATCATTCCGTTCTTCAAAACGCTCCTTCTCAAACTTAGAACGATTGAATGCCCTGATCACCCGTATGCCGGATAAATATTCTCTCATTACCCCGTTCAAGCGATCTGTCACTTTTTGAACGCGGATAAAGAAAGGAAAGCTAAGTTTCAGATTCAGCATAATGATACCCGCTACAATCGGAATAATAATTAATAGAATCCATGATATAGAAGCATTTAAACGGACTGCCATGATAATGCTCCCTATACAAATCAATGGAGCCTTCACCATAATTCTCATCAAGCCGTTCACAAATACTTGCACCTGCGTTACGTCATTTGTAAGCCTTGTAACTAGAGTCGCTGCTTCAAAACGGTTCATTTGCACGAGTTTTAAAGACTGTATCTTTTTATATAAATCAGAGCGAAGTTCGGCTCCCATTTTTTGCGAAATATTACTGGAGATTATATTCCTGCTTATCGCACCCAACGCACCTACTGCCGTAACAACTAACATCACTCCGCCCATTTCCAATACAAAAGAAAGGTCTTTATTTGCTACACCTTTATCAATCATCGTTGCTAATATCGTAGGCAGAAGCAAATCACAAATGGCTTCAACCATTAAAAATAGAATCGCAACCGTAAATAAAACTCCATATTTCTTTATATATTTTCGTAAATACCCCATACCTTCACCTTTTTTCGTTACCGACATATGACTACATCCTTATTTTGCTAAAACCTTTTCAATCATACAAGTAAAAAGCCCAATTTACCTTTCCTTTTAAAAACAGTTTAGGAGCTTTATATATAGATAGATAAAAAAACACACGGAATTTCCTAATCGGAAACCCGTGTGTATTCATATTTACATATTTGATTTTTTCAGATAGAGATATACAGGATAACCCAATGCGGTAATCGCTAATCCAATTAGAGAATATAAGGTATCGGTAAAAACCGTACATACCAATATATATACTCCGCCAATGATTCCGACAAGCGGAACAAACGGATAGAAAGGAACTCGATAAGTCGGAACTAGATCCTTACGCTTTTTACGAAGGATGAAAACCCCGTAAATGGCCATTACAAAGAAAATCCATGTGGCGAATAAGGCCAGAGTAGACAGTGTATTAAATGATCCAGATAAAATATAAATAATCGATAAGGCCACTTCAAAAATAAAGACATTAATCGGTGTACTTGTACGGCTTTCAACACGTCCCATAACATGATGGAACGGGAAGATCTTGCTTTGTGCCATCGCAAATGGCACTCGGACACCTGTCATCAAATATCCGTTCAATGTACCAAATATAGATATTAGAATCCCTATCGAGATAATCGCTGAGCCACCGCTTCCAAAAAGAATGAGAGCAGCATCCGTTGCTACTTTTTCTGTCGAAACAATTTCCTGAACAGACATAACAGAGAAAAAGGCTACGTTTATTAGGACATAAGCTGCAATAATAATCGTCATTCCAAACAAAATAGAGCGTGGTAAGTCGCGCTGAGGATTTTTCATTTCTCCAGCCATATTTCCAACACTCACCCAGCCTTCATAGGCAAACAAAGTTCCTAGGATTGCAGCACCAAAGCTAGTTAGGGTAAAGCTATGAACAGATTCTCCCGAGAATAGCGATGCTGTTTCTTTCCCCATTCCATGAATAATTCCAAACACGATAATGGCAATAATTGGAATCATTTTAGCTATCGTAGAAATGAACTGAATCCTGCCTCCAAGTTTAGTTGAGATGATATTTAGTGCGGCCACAAATACTAAAATACCAATCGCTAATAATTTTTGCTGGAGGTCTGTCATAGGCATAAAATATGTTGCTTGTGTGGCAAAAACGATGGATAGCGCCGCCAGAATGCCTGGTATATAGATTAACGCTTGTACCCATCCAAATAGGAAAGCAAATTTTTCTCCATAAAGCTCCTTCAAATAAGCGAATACCCCACCTGTCTCCGGTATAGCTGAGCCAATCTCAGCCAACGTCAGAGCAGCTGCAAGAGTAATTAATCCCCCAAGTAACCAAGCTATAATAGCCGCAACTGGAGAACCGGCGCTTTCCAATACTGGAGTAGCTTTAAAAAATATACCTGATCCAATTACAACCCCAACTACAATGGTTAAGGCTTCTTTCAAACCAATCTCTTTCTTTAAAACAGCTCCCGCTGCATAGATGTTCTTCTTTTGATGTTTTGACATGGCTTAATTAATCCTCTCAAAATAAGTTCCTTATTTCACATATTAAAAATGTTATCCGAAAGAGAGAAGTTATTCAAGACAATTATTGATTTATTAATCATATTAGTATAGCAAAAATTGAATTTATTAATTGATACACTCCTAAATTATCCTATTTTATTTAATAATTACTTCACTAATTATTTGCTCACAATATTTTATAGGAGTATGGTATGTTCTAGTTTCTAATATCTCTTGATGACGAACTAGCTTCCTTTCCAAAACCTAGTCTTGAAACCGTTATTTTTTATGGATATACATAAACATTTGAGTTTTATATTTTAACCTCTTATATAAAAGTTTAGAATTTGTTCTGAATCTTCATATAGTTAAATTTTACCACTAATCAAAAAACATTTATAATAAAAATTGAATCATATAAGGAGGTTGGAACTATGACGAAACAAGTATATGTCATTACAGGCGGATCTGGCGGAATGGGGAAAGCAACTGCTGAATTAGTCGGCAAGAAGGGGACTGTCCTTTTAGCAGACGTTTCGCATGAACGCTTACTTCAAACAAAAGAGGAATTGGCTGGAAAAGGGATTACAGATGTCCACATTCAAGTCGTTGATATTACATCTAAGGAAAACGTTGCAGACCTAGCTGATAAGGCTGCTGAGCTGGGTACATTAAAAGGATTAGTTCATACAGCAGGCCTTTCTCCTACTATGGCGGATTCAAAACGGATTACAGAAGTTAACCTGGTTGGGACAGGCATTATTCTAGAAGCTTTCCTTCCACTTGCTACGGAAGGAACAGCGGTCGTTTGCATCTCTTCCATGAGCGGTTATATGGCTCCCCGTCAAGGCCCTTATATGGAAGTACTAAAACAGCCGTTAGCTGAAAATGCCGTGGAAACAATGGAGCAATTTGCCCAAGGGAATCCTGGGGCTGCCTACAGTTTATCTAAATTAGGCGTACAATTAATTGTTGAGGACCAGGCATGGACATGGGGAGAAAAAGGCGCACGTATAAATTCTCTCTCTCCTGGAACAATCAACACACCAATGGGACGTCAGGAAGCCTCAAAGCAAGCAGAAATGAAGAAGATGCTTGAAATTACACCTTTACGTCGTGAAGGGGAATCAAAAGAGATTGCAACAGCTGTAGAATTTTTATTAAGCGATGCGGCTTCTTATATCACAGGTATCGACTTACGCGTAGATGGCGGTACTGTAGCAAATCTAGCAAAACATAAATAAACAATCCTACAGTAATAGTAAATACTCTATTGCACTCTGAACATTAGGTTTCAAGCTTAACTTTCAGGGTGCTTTGTATGAATGCCTTCCACTACGTCTTCTCCATATCGCCGCTCTATTAATCTGACAATTTATCCTTCTTAAACCTATACATCATCCAATATCCAATATCTGCGAAGCCAATTCGTTTATATATAGCGCCAGCATTTGGATTATCATAAAACAAGCATATTTCCTTTCCCTCACTAAGAAGCTGCTTGCATAACTTGACCATACATTTCGTAGCATAGCCTTTTTTCTTATAATCTCCTAAAGTAGCGACAGCGACTACCATAGCTGAGCAGGAATTTTCCGCTGTAGTCGAAGCGGATGAAACTACTTTCCCATTATCGGTAATATAAGCACAACGCGAAAAACCATCCTTTAAACTTTTACGTTTTTCTTCTACCGACGTACATGAATTTTTAAATTCCGGGATATTTTGCAGCAATTCAACAATTCGTTCTGCATCATCAGGTGCAGCATACTGTACTTCTGTCGTATCTACATAGCCAGCCTCAGCGTTTAAAACTTGGCATTTCGCATAAAATGTTTGCCTTTTATTTAAAAGTCTCTGCTGTAAATAGGGTTCAATATTCTCAGTGACTTCCTTTAGACCGGACATCATGGAAAATTCAGGATCATTCAGCATAATATCAGCAAATCCTTTGGCATCAAATAGATCATTCACAGCATATGGGATATAGTTTTCTTTGTATTTTAAAAGAACGGCAATCAGATTCCCATTTGTATCAAACTCTCCCCAAACCTTTTGGAAATCTTCCTCATATCCATACGCTTCAATATCCCCAATTAAAAATAAGTTTTCAGAAGGCTTCGTATGAATAAAAGACACACAAACATCATGATCTTTTTCGCTTAAACGCTTAATCATTCTCCCTCACTCCCATACAAAAAAATATTGAATGCTTTAATATACAATTTAGCCCATCCACCGACAAAGAACTCGTAAAACTATGCTTTTGAATATTTTAACATAATTACCCATTTATTCAGTGGTATTCTATGTATATATACGGTTGCTTAATAAAATCCTTACTGCCACATTTCCTTCTTCATGTTATCACTTTTCAACTGAGCTCGACGAAACAAATAGGATTGCAACGACACAATTCAATAATAAAAAATCGCATCCTCACGGTTAAATATGTACCGTCGGATGCGATGTTTTTTCATTATTGACCTTCAACCACTTCTTTTAGTATTTCGTAGGACCGCTTTTGTTTATCTTGATCATAGATATAGGAAACAGCCATAATTTCATCAGCATTATATTTTTCCTGGAAGCTGATTAGCTGCTCGCGTATGGATTGTTTTGAGCCAAGCAACGTGACACTGGACATGGATTTTGCCATTTGTTTTTCAGGTCCATTCCATAATTCATCCATGTTTTTGATTGGAGGGCTTAACAAATTTTTTGTCCCACGAACAACGTTTAGGAAAAATTGTTGCATGGTTGTAGATTCTATCTCAGCCTCTTCATCACTTTCCGCTGCAATAACATTCAAGCAGACCATCATATAAGGAGCACTTAGATATTCAGACGGCTTGAATTGATTACGGTAAATTGAGATGGCTTCTTCCAAATAAGTTGGAGCAAAATGGGCTGCAAATACATAAGGCAGACCCAATTTAGCAGCAAGAACAGCTGATTCCGTAGAGGATCCCAAAATATAAATTGGTATATTGGTGTCGACACCCGGGTACGACCTTACATAACCCTGATTCTCTTCCGGTCCCAAATAGGTTAACAAGGATTGCACATCTGAAGGAAATGTATAAACGGAATCCTTCTGTGAACGTCTTAATGCACTCGCCGTCATCATATCTGTTCCAGGCGCTCTTCCCAAGCCCAAATTAAGGCGATTTGGATAGATAGTTGCCATCGTTCCAAACTGCTCCGCCACAACTAATGGGGAATGATTAGGCAGCATAATGCCACCGGATCCGACCTCTATTTTATCTGTATGCTCCAAAATATGTTTAATTAAAATAGAAGTGGCTGAGCTAACCATTGTAGGTGTATTGTGATGCTCGGCAACCCAATATCGCTTATATCCCATCTTCTCTGTAGCCTGTGCAAGCTCAACCATTGAATCAATTGCTCCCTTTGCATCTTGGCCTTTGCGAATAGGGGCTAAATTTAGTACAGAAACAGGAACATTTATATTAATACTTTTATTTGTCATATAGTTTGGATCCTTCCATCATAAAGTTTCCATTTAATAGTAACAAGTAAGTGACAATAAACAAACATTCTTGCTTGATCAATCCTTTTTCTAAGCTTCGCACCTGGGTATTAATAGTTGTTTTTCCTATCAATAATGGATATACTAAGCGGACAAGTAAATCGTTAAAGGAGTAATCAAATGGCGAAAATTGAAGTGGGAGAAATCCTTGTATTAGAAGGCGAAAATGGACAGGAAGAAGAAATTGAAGTACTAGGTACATTGGATGTAGACGGAGCAGAATACGCTGTTACCGCACTCGTGGAAGAAATCAAACTCGAAACAGAAGAAGATATGGAAATATTCTTTTTCCGTGTTGACGAAGACGGTGAACTTCACGAAATTGAAAGCGACGAAGAATTCCAAAAGGTCGCAAGTGTACTTGAAGAGAATATGAAACACTCTCATTAATTTACAGGTAATAGGTTGTCCCAAATGCATTAATAGCATAAGGGACAACCTTTTTTGTGAATTCAGTCAAGATCTACTATAGACCTAGGTGTTGACTGTGAATATCCATAAATCCACAGCCATTCAAGGCCCATTCCGTTTTCATCCTTCAATTTCCCACGTACAGAAAATCTCTTAGTTATTTTTTTCTTTAATAACAGTATTTCTCCTCTATACTTGTATGCCACATTTAAATTGTAAAAAAAGTCAAAATGATTGTATAGTTAAATAGATAAAGATTGTATCTACCGCTCTCATTATGACATTTAATAAATGTTTTTATCTAAAGAAACCTACTCTGACTACGTTTTATCAACCAAAGAAAACTCCTCTTCCAGATTCAAAGAATCTTGCACACATAATTATTCCTAATACATTTTGAGCCATTTGCTTCAGAATACGAAACCTCTAATCATCATAAAATTATTTTTGTATTAAAAGACTGATTTGAATGGAGGATCATATGAAGGATACGATGAAGAAACGGATTGGTGTTATTCTATCAGCTGCGCTTCTTTTCTTACCATTCAGCCTGCCTACAAAAACCTCAGCCGGCAAGCTGAAACCACCTGATGAAACCTTTACGCCAGGCCAATGGTTCCTGGGTGAACGGCCGCCGAATTTAAATCCAGCTAAACCTCCGATTGTTTTTGTCCAAGGGAAAAATGGCAGTTCAACCAGTTGGTACGGTGAAACAGAATATCATGGCGTGAATGATATGTATACAAAGGCGTATGAAGCCGGATATCAAACCGCCTTTGTCCAGCTTTATGATGCAGCCGGAAACGGGTCGGAAAATCAGTATACGAACGGAGAATTACTTGCATCGATGCTAGCCGATATCTCCCGACACTTCAATGGCCAGAAAGTCAACATCATCGCTCACAGCAAAGGAGGACCAGATACTCAAGCAGCCCTAGTACACTATGGAGCCCACCCCTATGTCGGCAAGGTTATTACACTAGGTTCACCACATCGTGGTTCAGAGCTGGCAGACCTGGCATATAGCTGGTATGCTGGGTGGCTCGGAGATTTGCTTGGCCAAAACGATGCTGGTACCTATTCTTTGCAGCTTGGGGAAATGGCGAGATTCCGCTCTGTAACGGATGGGCATACGAATAGAAACAAGAATAAGTACTATACCGTGGCAGGAACGGATCATGGACCTGCTTTCTCCGCTCTATCCTTGGGAGGCGCCTATTTATCTTCATACGGGGCTAATGATGGATTGGTCACTGAAACAAGCTCCAAACTATCCTATGGTACACATCTGTTTACAGACAGCTCAATTGACCATGATAATATTCGGATGGGCTCCAAGGTGTTTTCGCGGATTGAGCCTTATATGCGCACTGCCACAGTTACACAAATTAAATCAACAGCCGATCCCGAGCAAAATGAATCGGCCATTCAAAATACATCTTCTCATTATATTCATGGGGATGCCTTAGCCCAAAATCAACTTGTAAAAAAAGAGATCTATATTCCGGAAAAAACCACCGGTACAATCTCGATCTATACGGCCCACTCATCAACAGGTGTCGAATTGATTTCACCAGATGGTACCATCATCCCCGCCTCTAAGCCGACTGTCGATCAGATACTTTTTTCCGGTGCCAGCTTATATACCTTTTATAACAAAGAATTCACTCCTGGTACATGGACGGTACAAATAAAGGCAACGGAAGCTGATGATGCCTATCTATTAGCCTCTACCTTTAACGAAAAGGAAATATATAAACTGGAGATGGCCGGAACAGGCAAAGCAGAGCTGACGGACTTCACCATCCGTGCCCCTAAGCATTCCGGAACAGCTAGCTTCTCAATTAAATTAATCGACAAAGACGGTATCGAATTGACGCAAACCGTCCTCCCTAAGACAACCAACGGAATAGATTTCTCTGCCAAACTGCCAAAAGTGCCGAAGCCAGGTGTCTATAATATGACAGTCGATATCAAGACCAAGCATCCTAACGGAAAAGAGTCTGTTCGCACGTTGGTGAGATCTGTTTATATTGATTAATGTGTATATACACCCCTCTTATGTTTCTATAATAAGAGAGGTGTTTCTTTTTTGCTTATTCAGATTATAAAGTGGTCATATTATATTTTTTAAGCTCTCGCTCCATCCAATAATCTTACACTTTGATACAGGTATACTTTCATTTCAGCAGGGAATTCTATTTCAAATCACTTCTATAAAAGGAGCACGGATTATGAACCTGCAGAGCGGCAAATATTATTGGCAAACAACTTATCCTAATCCTCCTGTATATCCATCGTTGGAGGAAGATATACTTTGTGATGTTCTTATTGTTGGGGGAGGAAGTTCAGGGGCACAGTGCGCATACCTTTTAAGCGACAAAGGACTTAAGGTGGCTGTAGTTGATAAACGAAGGATTGGTACCGGCAGCACAATGACCAACACCGCCCTCCTTCAATATTTAGGAGATAAGATGTTGTTTGAGTTGATCAATTCCTTTGGGGAAGAATCAGCCATTTACCATACAAAATTATGCGAGCAAGCCATTTCTGAAATTGAAGAAACATCGAAAAAACTAAATTTAGATTCCGAGTTTACACGAAGGGATAGCCTCTATTATGCCAGTGATCCCCAAGGAGAGACGAAGTTACAAAGGGAATACGATTATTTGATCAAGCACGACTTCCCTGTCGATCTGCTTAACGAAAGCCAAATTAAAGAGCGTTACCCATTTTCTAAGCAATCAGCCTTGTATATCCATAATGATGGGGAAATCAATCCATTTAAATATAATCATGGCCTGATTCAAGCAGCCCATCAAAAGGGTGTACAAATATTTGAGGATACAAAAATAACCGGTAAAAAATTCAATAAGGAGTATGCTACATTTTTTACAGACCGCAATCATTCCATCACAGCAAGAAAAGTCATCATTGCTGCTGGATATGAAGGGCTCGAATTTAAAAAAGATAAGGATTGTCTTCTGACAAGTTCATATGCTGTTATCACCAAACCGGTTGAAAATCTTCAGCAATCTGAATGGTATAAGCAAACATTAATTTGGGAAACAGCACGCCCATATATCTATATGCGCACAACTGCAGATAATCGGATTATCATTGGAGGACTTGACGAAAACACAATCTATCCTGAGGATCGTGATTCAAAAATTAATCATAAAAAGACGAAGCTTATTGAAGAATTTAATAAGCTCTTTCCCGGTATAAAAGCTGAACCCGAATTTTATCTTGGAGCCTTCTATGGCGGGACACACGATGGACTTCCTCTTATCGGTCAATATGACGAATTTCCACACTGCCATTTTCAATTTGCCTATGGAGATAACGGACTTGTCTATAGCACTGTCTTGTCTAAAATCATCACGGATATCATCACAAAAGGTTCTCATCCAGCCTTTAACTTATATAGTCAGAAACGGAGGGAAAGGTAATCCAAATAGGTTATTTGTATAATTTCAATATTAAATGTAAAAAAAGGCAAAACCAACTTTAAAAGGTTTTGCCTCTTTCTTTAATTAACGGACTTGGAAGAGAATTTGTCTATACCATAGATTTAATCATTCTAGCTTCATACTTATTAGATTTAGAAACAAAAAACCTCTTATGAAAATAAGAGGTTTTTTTTACTAGCGTCCCAGGAGAGATTCGAACTCCCGACCGACGGCTTAGAAGGCCGTTGCTCTATCCAGCTGAGCTACTGGGACATGTTTTTATTTTTTTACGTTGTCCTTAACGACATTTATTATTATATAATCACTTTATTTATAAGTCAATAACTTTTTTGAAAAAGTTTTTTATCTTTTTAAAAGTGAAGGGAAGGGAAGGGAACTCACAAATCCTGATCTGTATATTCCCTTCACTTACTATACAACTTTTTTTTGATTTAGGAAAGTGTTGTTTTCAATTGCCAGCCTGGTAATTTTTCCCCAGACATTGTGTAAAAATCAACGATTGCATTCTGACCTTGTTTTTCGAGAATCACATAGGTTTTATACTGACTTCCTCTCGGTAGACGTATACTGCCGGGATTAATATACAGGCAGTTATCAATTTTTTCTGCACCTGCTATATGAGAGTGGCCAAAACAGATAACATTCGCACCAACCTCTCTCCCTTTCAAGCTAATATTCATCAACGTAGATTTGATATTGTATAAATGCCCATGTGTAACAAGTATTGACCAGTCTTCAAGATGTGCAATTAAATCCTCCGGAAAGTCCTCTCCGAAATCACAATTACCTCGTACAGTTTGATAATACTGAATTACTTGATCATCACGAGATAATTCTGAATCCCCGCAATGTATAAACAGATCGACCTCTTCTTTATGTCTTTCATGCAAAACGTCCAATTCTTCCAGTAAGCCATGGCTATCACTGACAATTAAACATTTCATAGGAATTCCACTACTTTTTCATTTAGTACTTTCTCTAATTCTTTTAAAGCATTCGCTCGATGGCTGATTCTGTTTTTCTCCTCTGCTTCAAGGTTCGCCATCGTTGTTTGTTTTTCCGGCACAAAGAAAATAGGATCATATCCGAAGCCATTCTCGCCATCCGGCGCGTCAGCAATGATTCCCTCACATGTTCCGGAAACTGTAATAGGGTCCATCTTCGGACCGACAAGTGCTATTGCACAATAAAAACGGGCAGTTCGTTTTTCTTTAGGTACACCCTCTAGCTCATTAAGAACCTTTTCATAATTAGCTCTATCATCTTTTCCTGGACCTGCATACCTTGCCGAAAAAATACCCGGACGTCCATCCAATGCATCAATGACCAAGCCAGAATCATCAGACAAAACAGGCATATTCATAAGCTCGGAAATAGTGTTAGCCTTCAAAAGAGCATTTTCTTCAAATGTGCTTCCTGTCTCTTCAACATCAATCGCATTCTCAATATCCAATAGGGTAATAACCTTAATCCCTTTTGGGGAAAATAATGCTTCAAATTCTTTTGCTTTACCTTTATTTTTGGTTGCAATTAAAACGGTATTCATATTCAACTTCTCCTCCCAAGAGAAAAATCGTATAAATTGGTACGCTTTACTGAATTTTAGCTGCTATATCTCCCAATGACTCTTGCTGTACAGTAAATAATTGCTGTAAACCTTCACTTGCAAGGTCAAGTAATTCATTCAATTGATGTCTGGAGAAAGTCGCTTCTTCTCCGGTTCCCTGAAGCTCCACAAATTCCTCTGCGCCTGTCATAATGACATTCATATCCACTAAAGCCTTAGAGTCTTCATGATAATTCAAATCAAGAACCGCTCCAAGCTCCTCAATCATCCCGACTGATGTGGCAGCTAAATAGTTTTTAATCGGATAAGAGCTAATTTTCCCTGCCTCCTGAAGCTTATCGAGCGCAATCGCCATTGCAACGAATGCACCTGTAATCGAAGCTGTTCTTGTTCCTCCATCTGCCTGAATCACATCACAATCAATCCAGATTGTTTTTTCTCCAAGCGCTTCCAAATCGACTACCGCACGTAAAGCGCGCCCAATCAAACGCTGGATCTCCATCGTACGTCCAGTAACTTTCCCTTTAGTTGATTCGCGCATCGTCCTTTGCTCTGTTGCACGAGGCAGCATTGAATACTCTGCCGTAATCCATCCTTTTCCTTCTCCGCGCATAAATGGCGGAACACGGTCATCTACACTGGCTGTACAAATCACCTTTGTATCACCGATACTGATTAACACCGAGCCTTCCGGGTGTTTAATATAATTTGTTTCTATATGTACGGGTCTTAATTCATTCTTCTTTCGACCATCAAATCTCATAGGTACCTCCTAAATGTATACATCATGCTTAGTTTAGCATACCCTAAATCAATAAAAAAGCACCCTGTCCAAACAATATTGCCATTTATGTCCAAATTAAAAACAGGCAAGCTCCTAAACGGAACTTGCCCATCTTTTTCACTATTAGTATTTACCTGTATTGACGGTTTCAGGTCGTGTTACCGGTTCCGATAGCTTCTTGCCATCTTCCTTCAGAAGCTCACCCTCTCCATTTACCTGAATCGCCACTTTCTTTATATCTTTTTGCTCAGTAAGAGAAAGCACCAGTTCATTTAATAAATGGCCGGATACTATTTTCTCCTCCCCATCAAAGCTTGAATAAATAGATTCATTAAAATTAAGTGTAACCACGCCATCCTCTATTTTAGGTTCCTCGACTAATGCAACATCAGGTCTGAACTCCGTAACAAGCGGAGAGGAATAACCCGGACCTTTAATCAGGCTGCTGACTACGGCTTCTACATGATCATTTTCCTGATTACTGATTCTTTTTGTCACTGGTACATAATAATAGTTATCTGTTTCACCGGACATATAATAAACCGTAACAGGACGTGTATTCATAATATCGGTCGTGTCTGTATGATCGTTATTAATTCCCATTAATCTTGATGTTCCGTTTTGTATTGCTGTTTTATTAACGGGCATCTCCTTTAATGCTTGCCCTTCGATTTGCAATTTTACTTTCTCCACTTTATCAAATTGCGTTAAAGTCCAAGTCACTGACTCCAGAATTTTCGTTTCATCCTCTTTTTTATATTCCTTAAACTCTTTAGAAAAATCTACGGTGGCTACTCCATCCTTAATGTCTACACTTTTAACAGCAGTATCTGACGGCAAAACAGCTTTGAATCCATTCGGAAGCATTTGTGATACCGGGCCGTTCGTCACTAAATATTCCACCGCCTGCTTAGCTACACTTTCTGTATTTGGCAATGGAATGGTTTGTGGCACAATATATCCATTTGCATCCATTAAGTATAATTCCGTTTGAACCTTTAATGCCTCTTCATTCTTTCCTGCCTCTTCGTTGGTGTTAACACCCTCCTGATTGACAACTTCTTCTTCACCCTCTGCCTGCTCCTTCAAATAAGTAACATCCTGTGGCGGATCAATTTCTTCTTTTTTTGGTAAATCGAACAAGCCGCAGCCTGACACTAAAACAGATGATATAAGTACCGAAGCAACCAATGTTGATTTCGTTCGTAAAGGCATACACCATTCCTCCTAAGACTGTTTGTACTACATATATACGGGGCTTGGCTCATTTTATACCTTTATAGGCAGAAAAAAATTATGGATTAAAAAAACCCTTGCACAATTTTAGCGAAGTATTTTCATACTTAAAATTGTGCAAGGGTTTTTATAAGTTGCTTTACTAGTCTCCATCTACCAACTGATTAAGCGTAGCATGTTCAACCGTTTCAACTGCTTCACCAAGCCAGGCGTAAGCAATAGATTTAAACATTCTTCTGGAGCCGGTAGTATAGAAATTGTAGGTTGGCTGAGGGGTTTCCTTATTTAGCATGCCAGCATGCTCCAATAGTACACTTGCCTCTCTGGCCGTTTCTTCCCCTGATGATATAACCGTCACATAGGATCCCATATAATTTGATATAGGTTCTGTTAGCAATGGGTAATGTGTACATCCCAAAATCAATGTATCCATGCTCCTATTTTTCAAAGGCTTTAATGTTTCAGCAACAATTTTTTTAGCAATTGCACTGTTCCATTCCCCGCTTTCTACCAGAGGGACAAATTTTGGGCATGCCAAACTTTCAATGTGTACCTTTGGATGAATGCTTAATAACGCCTTATTATATGCTTTACTGCGCACTGTTCCTTCCGTACCAATAATACCGATGTTTCTTGATTTTGATACATCAATCGCTGCCCTAGCTCCCGGCTGAATAACACCCAAAACCGGAATTGGCAGGCTTGCCCTCATTTCCTCAAGTACGGCAGCCGTCGCGGTATTACAAGCTATAATTAACATTTTAATATTCTTCTTCAAAAGGAAATGAGCCATTTCCCATGTAAACTTTCGAACTTCTTCCATTGGTCTGGGCCCATATGGACATCTGGCTGTATCACCAAGATATATTAAATTTTCATTTGGAAGCTGCCTGATAAATTCTTTAAAAACCGTTAATCCGCCAACTCCCGAATCGATAAGTCCTATTGGGTTTTCTCTATCCAAATCAGATCGCCTCTATCTATCTTTTGCTTGCAGCATTTTGCTCTATTATTTAAACCGGACTGTATATCACTTTATCATTAGTTTATTTCTTTTCCAATCCATCACTGGGGCATAAAAATAGAGTAGTGATTCAAACCACATACTTTACATTTTACAATGACGTGTATAGTGATTTGATATTCGCTACTCTTCCTAATTTATGGACTCATAAAGGAATTGTCAAGAACAATGATAAATAGATCATTTGCTAGGCGAGCTTCTAAAAAGATCATTGAATGATCTTATAATTCTAATTCACCCATTCGAAGTAGTTCTACGACCGCTTGGGAACGGCCCTTTACGCCCAATTTTTGCATCGCATTAGATATGTGATTTCTCACAGTTTTCTCACTAATAAAGAGGTCCTTAGCGATATCTTTTGTTGTTTTGTCCTGTACCAATAACTCAAATACTTCTCTTTCTCTTTTTGTGAGTAAAGGTTTATGAGTGAAATCGTTCTCCTTCAACTATTGTAACCCTCCTTGCTACCAGCCATAACCTTAGGATTGGGTATATATTTAGTCACGATAGTGTATGTGACTGGTCTATAAGGAGTGACTATATTTAGATAAGAATGAACGTGTTTTTATGATTGAGGTTGCTTCTTCAATCCGTCATTAAACAATTCCTTCATCTCTTTTGTCCAAGCTACCGGCTTACCGCTTAATCTGGAAATTTGGACAACTGTTCCTCGACCGGTGAAGCAGGGAACCCCATCCTCTCGTAGACCAAGATAATGGATATCAACCGATGAATTGCCTATTTTATTTGCCTTAACTTTAATATTGAGTTTCTCATCGAAAAAAACCTGGTGGAGAAAATCACATTGAAGATCAGCTACTACAGGAATCGTTTCATGTTTGGTATCCACCCAATCCTGCATCATGCCAAGACTTTTAAAATATTCAATCCGTGCCTGTTCAAAATACGTAAAAGGCACTGTATTGTTTAAATGCCCAAACATATCTGTCTCTGAAAATCTAACTTTAATAGAATAAGAAAAAGTAAATTCTTCTTTCCACTCTTCCATGTCTTTAATATATGCAATTTTACCCATTGGGAACACACCTCTCTATAAATATGAATGACTATTCATTCATTATACAGAAAAATCGACGAAATTGTAATTATTTTACTGGTGGATAGCATGTTTTTTGGACCATGTCCTTTGCTTAGATTACAAGTGAATAAAAATAAAACTTTATTGTATGATCACAAATGTAGTACTAACCTATTTATTTATATTTCTACAAACATAACACAATCGCTAAACGGAAAAGGCCGTCTGACTATTACAGACGGCCTTTCTTACTATATTACATTTATTCACATCCATCTAAGACTATCAAAATGAAAAGACTTAGATTTTGTCACTTCCAAAGAAATTTTTGAAAGCCTGGACATTCGTGTCCCGATTTAATGCAGCAATCGAGGTTGTCAAAGGAATACCTTTCGGACAAACTTGAACACAGTTTTGGGAGTTACCACAATCCTGAATTCCTCCGTCACCCATTAACGCATTCAGACGTTCTGCTTTTTGCATTTCACCTGTTGGATGAGCGTTAAATAGACGAACCTGTGACACAGGAGCAGGTCCGATAAAATTGGACTTATCATTTACATTCGGGCAGGCCTCCAGGCAAACACCGCAAGTCATACATTTAGATAATTCATATGCCCACTGGCGTTTTTTCTCAGCCATACGAGGTCCCGGACCTAAATCGTACGTACCATCGATAGGAATCCAGGCTTTAACTTTTTTAAGTGAATCGAACATTCTGCTACGGTCTACCTGAAGGTCACGGATAACCGGGAAAGTACGCATTGGTTCCAGCACGATTGGCTGTTCATATTGATCCACTAATGCCGTACAGGATTGACGTGGCTTTCCATTAATGACCATGGAACAGGCACCGCAAACTTCTTCCAGACAGTTCATATCCCACGTAACCGGGCTTGTTTTCTTGCCTTCCTTTGTAACCGGGTTACGACGTATTTCCATTAGTGCAGAGATGACATTCATATTTGGTCGATAGGACAACTCAAATTCTTCAAAATAAGGCTCAGAGTTCGGGTTATCCTGGCGTTGGATCTTAAACAGTACTTTACTTTCTGTAGCCATAATTAATTTGCCCCCTTGCTCTTAGAGTAGTCACGTTTACGCGGCTTAATAAGTGAGACATCAATCTCTTCATAATAAATATTTGGTGCAGATTTCCCATCAACAAAGTCAGCCATTGTCGTTTTCATGAACTCTTCATCATTTCGTTCTGGGAAATCCGGTTTGTAGTGAGCACCACGGCTTTCGTCACGCTGCAGGGCACCCAATGTGATAACGCGTGCCAGTTGAAGCATATTGTATAGCTGACGTGTGAATGATGCTCCCTGGTTGCTCCATTTTGCCGTATCGTTAATATTAATGTTTTCCCATCTTTCAAGCAGCTCCTGAATCTTTTCATCTGTTTTTTGAAGCTTATCATTATAACGAACTACTGTTACATTATCGGTCATCCATTCACCCAATTCTTTATGGATGGAATAAGCATTTTCTGTTCCATTCATGGACATAATGCGATTCCATTTTTCCATTTCAGCCTTCTCATGCTGTTCGTATAAAGAATCCGGTAGGGAATCAGCGTTTCTAGCAAGTCCATTTACATAGCGTACCGCATTTGGTCCTGCAACACTTCCTCCATAAATGGCGGATAGCAGGGAGTTCGCTCCTAAACGGTTAGCTCCATGCTGTGAAAAATCACATTCACCGGCAGCAAATAATCCAGGTATTTTAGTCATTTGGTCGTTATCAATCCATAGTCCACCCATGGAATAGTGAACAGCCGGGAAGATTTTCATAGGCAATTTGCGCGGATCTTCACCAGTGAATTTTTCATAGATTTCAATAATACCGCCCAATTTAATATCAAGCTCTTTAGGATCTTTATGAGAAAGATCCAAGTAGACCATGTTCTCACCGTTGATTCCCAGCTTTTGATTCACGCACACATCAAAAATTTCACGTGTTGCGATATCACGAGGAACTAGATTTCCATAAGCAGGGTATTTCTCTTCAAGGAAGTACCAAGGCTTTCCATCTTTATAAGTCCAAATACGTCCGCCTTCTCCACGCGCAGACTCACTCATTAATCGAAGTTTATCATCCCCAGGGATTGCCGTTGGATGTATTTGAATAAATTCACCATTTGCATAGGTAGCACCCTGCTGATATACAATCGCAGCTGCTGAACCAGTGTTAATGATGGAATTCGTAGATTTACCAAAAATAATTCCAGGTCCTCCGGTTGCCATAATAACTGCATCCGCACGGAAAGATTTAATTTCCATAGAGGTTAAATTTTGTGCTACAATTCCGCGGCATATCTGTTCATCATCCAGCACCGCTCCAAGGAATTCCCAACCCTCATATTTCTGAACAAGACCCGCCACTTCATAACGACGAACCTGTTCATCCAATGCATAGAGCAATTGCTGGCCAGTAGTTGCGCCTGCAAATGCTGTTCTATGATACTGTGTACCGCCGAAACGTCTGAAGTCGAGCAATCCCTCAGGCGTACGGTTAAACATAACGCCCATACGGTCAAACATATGAATGATCGAAGGAGCCGCATCACACATTGCTTTTACCTGCGGCTGGTTAGCCAGAAAGTCACCGCCATACACGGTATCATCAAAGTGCTCCCAAGGAGAATCACCTTCACCCTTTGTATTTACCGCTCCATTAATTCCCCCTTGGGCGCAAACAGAATGGGATCTTTTAACGGGTACGACTGAAAAAAGTTCTACTTTATGTCCTACTTCAGCGATTTTGATGGTAGCCATTAAACCAGCAAGACCGCCGCCGACTACGATTATATTACCTTTACTCATAAACCGACCCTCTCCTTATTAAACTAGCAGACTCACCTGCTAAGCTATTGCAATTGTTTAAGCCATGTTGATAAACGCCAGCAGCGTGCGAATGGATATAAAAGCTAAAAATACAAAAACTCCAAGAGTTATATATGTAAATATTCTTTGGGATTTTGGTGTTACGATAAGTCCCCATCTTAAAGCAAATGACCATAACCCGTTTGCAAAGTGAAATATTGCTGAAAGTACACCTACCATATAGAAAGCAATCATAAATGGATTAGAAAAAATTTCAACCATCATATCCGCATTTGCTGTATCACCCAATGCGACCTGCACCCTCGTTTGCCATACATGCCAAACGATAAAAACTACAGTCACGATACCTGTAATTCTTTGTAAAGCAAACATCCAGTTACGGAAATAGCTGTAACTTCCCACTGAATATTTCGCCGTAAATGCAATATGAAGACCTAATACAGCATGGAAAAGGATTGGCAAATAGATGACAACAATCTCCATTAAAAGCCTAAAAGGTAAATCATGCATAAATTCAGCTGCTTTGTTGAATGCTTCAGGCCCTCTTGTCGCAAAATAATTGACCATTAAATGCTCAATCAAAAAAAGCCCGATTGGTAATACCCCTAACAACGAATGTAACCTACGTAAATTAAACTCGCGACGACTCTCCATAGTTACCCTCCCTCTGAAAATGAAAAAATAAAAGTATAGCCTTGGATAAGGACTATGCCTTAAATAATTGCAAGCAGGTCTTCAACATAGCTGCAATCATCTAACCCACCACCCATCTAAGATGCCAAAAACATTTTTCTGCAAAATTAATAGATGAATAGTATAAAAACAAAAATAATTCCACATATTCTTACAATTATGTGACGGTTTTATTGTACTCCTTTCAACCAAAATGCGTCAAGAAAACGGATACAGAGATTTCCTATTTCTACCGATAATTTGTAAATAACTGATATTTTTCTATTTCTATATATTACCTGGAAAATACTTAATAGAAAATACAACTTTACCCTTGCATCCACTCCCATATATATAGCTATAATAATGTAAGGAAAGAGGGGAAACTATGACAAAAGAAGATAAGTTAGAGTCAGTAGAAATGGCACCTGTCACTGAAAATGAGCCGTTAATACCTGCATTTGGGTATGAAATAATAAGAGAATTCCTTTTGGAAGATTTATTAGGAAAGGAAGGCCCTCAAATCCTTTATTGGGCTGGAAAGCAACTCGGAAGAAGATTTCCATTATCTAGTACAGAAGAAACCATCACGTTTTTTCATGACGCCGGTTGGGGCGACCTTACGCTGGTAAAGGAAACAAAAGATGAATTAAAGTGGGAGCTTACAGGTGAATTAATTAACCGCAGATTTTCAATCAACGAAAATACCCATTTCCAATTAGAAGCAGGTTTTCTTGCCTACCAAACAGAACATCAGAGAAAAGTAGTTTCTGAAAGCTATGAAGAACAAAAAAAACGGGCAAATAAAGTATACTTCACGGTGAAAACCGACAATAAAGATACCATTTAATGTAAATTGATTAAAAAGGGTAATTCCATATATGAATTGCCCTTTTTCTCTATGATATCTGTTTACCTTCAATAAAAAACCTGCACCATAAAATTAAAGGTGCAGGTTTACTGGTTAGTCATTTTTTTGTTCTTCATTTAGTTTATCCAATAAAGCCTTGGTGCTTGCTTCAGGGATTCCCAATTTTATAAATTCCTCTGATGTGGCTTCTTTCATCTTTTTAATCGAGCCAAAATGCTTAAGCAGTACTTTCTTTCTTTTCTCTCCTATACCAGGAACTCCATCCAGGACAGATTGGAAGCTCGATTTTCCTCTAATTTGCCGATGGAAGGTAATCGCAAATCGGTGAACCTCATCCTGTATACGCTGCAAGAGGTAAAACTCTTGGCTGGTTCTGCCCAATGGAATTATTTCTAAAGGGTTTCCGTATAGCAATACGGAGGTCTTATGTTTATCATCCTTAGCCAATCCCGCTACAGGAATCTCCATTCCGTATTCATCCTCGATTACTTCGCGAACTGCCTCAATATGTCCTTTGCCTCCATCAACTATGATTAAATCCGGCCAAGGGAGATTCTCTCGAAGTACGCGGGCATATCTCCTTCTGACGACTTCTCTCATGGAATCGTAGTCATTCGGGCCGATTACGGTTTTAATTTTATATTTCCGGTATTCCTTCCGTTCAGGTTTCCCATCAATAAATACAACCATAGCAGAGACAGGATCAACACCCTGAATATTCGAGTTATCGAAAGCCTCGATTCGATGCGGTGTATGAATCCCCATGATTTCTCCTAAGTTTTCAATTGCTTTTATCGTCCGTTCTTCGTCTCTTTCGATTAAAGAAAACTTCTCCTGCAAGGCGATTTTTGCATTTTTAACAGCAAGTTTCACCAGGTCTTTCTTTGGTCCACGTTTAGGCTGTGCCACTTTCACGTCAAGAAGTCCTTCAGCCAATTCTATATCTATATCATCAGTGAGGAGTACTTCATGTGGTTTAAAATGATTTGGCTTAGAATAAAATTGCCCCAAGAAGGTCAATAGCTCATCAGCAGGATCATCATATAAAGGGAATAACGAGACATCTCTCTCAATCAGCTTTCCTTGCCGAACAAAAAAGACTTGGACACACATCCAACCTTTATCAACTGCATATCCAAATATATCCCGGTCCGTTAAATCGCTGAATACAATTTTTTGTTTTTCCATTGTTGCTTCAATATGAGCGATTTGGTCCCTTAATTCCTTGGCCCGTTCAAAGTCCAATTCTTCTGATGCTTTATACATGTTATCCTGTAAATCTTTCTTGATATCCTTAAAACCGCCATTTAAAAACTTTGTTATTTCATCTGTAATTTGTTTATATTCATCTTCCCTGACCGTCTTTTCACATGGTGCAAGGCATTGTCCAATATGATAATACAAACATGCTTTAGCCGGTAAGGTTGTGCACTTCCTGAGCGGATACAGCCGGTCTAACAGCTTTTTAGTTTCATTGGCTGCATATACATTTGGATAGGGCCCAAAGTACTTACCTTTATCTTTTTTTACGTTTCTTGTAATGATTAATCGAGGATGCCTTTCCGAAGTGATCTTGATAAACGGAAAGCTTTTATCATCCTTCAGCATGATATTGTATTTTGGATCATATTTTTTTATTAGATTCATTTCTAATATGAGTGCCTCCATATTAGAAGAGGTTACGATATACTCAAAATCCTCAATCTCCGATACAAGGCGCTGGGTTTTCCCATCATGAGAACCAGTAAAATAAGAACGTACCCTATTTTTTAAAACTTTGGCTTTTCCCACATATATAACAACATTTTGTCGGTCCTTCATTAGATAACATCCCGGCTGATCGGGTAACAAGCTAAGCTTATCTTTTATATGTTGATTCAAAAGGGTCCCCCCTCTACTTAAAGTTTAAGTTTCTATATATTATAAACGGATTTTACAATTAAAGGAGGTTTTAATACTTTCCAAAAGAAAAAAGACTCCGGTCGTCCGAAGTCTTTTTTACGTTAAACCTTAAGAATGCTTGGAAATCAAATTAACAAGTGCTTCTTTTGGTTGGAATCCGATCACTTTATCTACTACTTCTCCATCTTTAAAAAGAACAAGTGTAGGAATGCTCATGACACCGAATTTAACAGCTGTTTCTTGATTCTCATCTACATCAAGTTTAACGATTTTAACTTTACCATCTAACTCTGCATCGATTTCTTCCAATACAGGTGCGATCATTTTACAAGGTCCACACCAAGGTGCCCAAAAATCAGCTAAAACCAAGCCTTCGCCTGTTTCAGTTACGAATGTTTGATCCGTTACATTAGAAATTGCCATGAATTTTACCTCCTAAAGCATACATTAAGTAAACTATAAGTGGAGTATACCACTGTTCTATATAGGATGGCTACTGTCCTGCTTAATTATCCTGAATTTCAAAGAAATGGGTTTGTACTAATTTTACCTTTATGTTGAAAAACAGGATGGCTTTTGCCACCCTGTTTACCCAAAATATGAACTTAAGATTTCACAAGAAGATTTTTGAACTCTTCTGTTAATAAAGGAACTACATCAAATAAATCGCCAACAATACCGTAATCAGCTACTTTAAAAATATTAGCCTCTGGGTCTTTGTTGATTGCTACAATTACTTTGGAGTTAGACATACCGGCTAAATGCTGGATTGCTCCGGAAATTCCACAAGCAATATACAGATCCGGTGTCACAACCTTACCTGTTTGGCCAATTTGCAGAGAATAATCACAGTATTCGGCGTCACATGCTCCGCGAGATGCTCCAACAGCACCACCAAGAACATTGGCCAATTCTTTTAGTGGTTCAAAGCCTTCTTCGCTTTTTACTCCCCGTCCACCGGCAACAATTACTTTAGCTTCTGACAGGTCAACTCCCTCAGTTGCTTTACGTAATACTTCCTTAATAACGGTACGTAAATCCTTGATATCTACAGATATAGTTGAAACATCCCCCGTACGGGAAGAATCATGCTCAAGCGGATCAATATTATTTGGTCGAATAGTAGCAAATACTAGTCCATCTGTTACAATTCTCTTTTCAAATGCTTTACCGGAGTAGATTGGACGTGTGAAGACGATATTTCCGCCTGCCTCTTCTACACCAATCGCATCTGAAATTAGTCCGGAACTTAATTTACCAGCAACACGCGGCGCCAGGTCTTTTCCCAATGAAGTATGGCCGAAAATAAGTCCGTCAGGAGATTCTTGATCAATCACAGCTAACAAGGCCTGAGTATAACCGTCTGATGAATACTGTTTTAGCTGTTCATTCTCAACAGCGATAACACGGTCGGCTCCATAATGAATTAATTCCATCCCAATCTCTGTAACAGACTCTCCAAGTATAACGCCTACAACTTCTCCGCCCTCAGCAACTGTCTTAGCTGCAGCGATTGCTTCAAAGGATACATTACGAAGAGAAGACTCTCTTGTTTCACCTAAAACTAAAATCTTTCTAGACATAATTTTACCTCCCGTTATTTTTCCCTTTGTGTTCGTTGCTATCTATCACTATCACCGTTTATTTAAATTAAATTACCTTTGCTTCAGTACGAAGCAGATTAACCAGTTCCTTTACTTGGTCAGGAATTTCCCCTTGTAAAACTTTACCGGCATCTTTCTTAGGAGGCAGATAAATTTCAATACTCTTTGTTTTAGCTTCTACATCATCTTCTTCAAGATCAAGGTCATCCAGTTCCAATTCCTCAAGCGGTTTTTTCTTCGCTTTCATAATCCCTGGTAAGGATGGATAACGCGGCTCGTTCAAACCTTGTTGAGCTGTAATTAATAAAGGCAGAGAAGTTTCAATAATCTCAGAATCCCCTTCAACATCTCTGGTAACGGTTACATTTTCGCCGTTAATTTCAAGTTTAGTAACAGTAGTTACATAAGGGATATCGAGTAAACCGGCTACACGCGGTCCTACCTGACCGGAACCTCCATCAATTGCCACATTCCCTCCAATAATCAAATCAACCTCTTGTTCTTTTAAATACTCAGCTAATATTTTAGAAGTTGTATATTGGTCTCCATCTTCCACATCATCTTCAATATTTATAAGAACTGCCTTATCAGCTCCCATTGCAAGTGCAGTTCTTAGCTCTTTCTCTGCATCTTCTCCGCCGACTGTCACAACAGTCACTTCGCCGCCCTGTGCATCACGCACCTGGATAGCTTCCTCCACTGCATACTCATCGTACGGGTTAATGATAAACTCAGCGCCATCTTCTTGAATACGGCCGTTTGATAATGAAATTTTCTCCTCTGTATCAAATGTCCTTTTTAGCAAAACATAGATATTCATGTATTGCCCTCCTATAGTTCGTATTAATTTTGAAGATTGAGAAAACTAAATATATATAACTCCTACTCTCTGAAGCTCCCACTCAAAGAGAAGAGGTTACTCACAAAATGATTCGCTATTGACCGCCTATTTTCCTTTAAAAATCGGCAAACGTTTTTCTAAAAATGCATGAATCCCCTCTTTAGCATCTTCAGTGACAAAGATTTTGCCAAATTGGATAGCTTCCTCATCTACTCCTTTGTAGTATTGTTCATGCTTAGAGTAGTTAATAAGGTGGATGGCTTTCTCTAGTGCAATTGGACTTTTTCCTGCAATTTTACCGGCAATCTCTTTTACGGCATCCATTAACTCTTCATCCTTGAAGGATTTATTTGCAAGTCCTGCTTCAACAGCCTCCAAACCAGAAATAGGTTCAGATGTGAACATCATCTCTGCAGCTTTGGATGCTCCCACAAAACGAGTGAGCCTTTGAGTACCAGCAAAACCGGGAATAAGACCCAGCTGCAGCTCTGGCAATCCAAGCTTAGCCCTTTCAGTTACGTATCGCAGATGGCAAGACATAGCGAGCTCAAGTCCGCCTCCCAATGCAGCGCCGTGAATGGCCGCTATGACCGGTTTTTTGAACCGTTCAATCCTTTCAAATAAATCCTGTCCTCTTTTAGAAAGAGCAGAAAAATCTCCTTCGGATGTAACTGTCGTGAATTCTTTAATATCTGCACCAGCTGAGAAAAATTTCCCCTCTCCATATAGGACAACAACCCGCACATCCTCGTTTTCTTCAATCGAATCAAACATGGCGGATAAATCTTCAAGAAGATCAGAAGCCAGTGCGTTAGCTGGTGGCCTATCTATAGAGACATAGGCCACCTGATTCTCCTCATATACACGTAATGTCTTCATTTGTATTACCCCTTTTTTGTATCATGGTTATCTCATTCAAGCACCCAATCCTTTGATTATTAAATGGTGAACTGGTTCAGCTTGCTTATTAAGATCATATTTTTGCTCGTTCATCACCCAAGTCGTAACGATTTCATCCAGCGTACCAAATACCATATGACGAGCCAGACGAACATCAAGTTTATCTTGGAATTCCCCTTGTTCAATTCCTGTAACTAAAATGGAATCAACAAGCTTTAAATATCCTTTAAGAACATCATTAATTTTATAACGTATCTCTTTATTGGATTGCCGTAATTCCAACTGTGTAACGATAGCCAAATGCTTATCCTCAGAAAGAATCTCAAAATGCTTGCGCACCAGCACCAGCATTTTTTCAGTTGCACTGGATACCCGTTCCATCTCTTCTTCAATACTGGATATGAAACTTCCCAGTTTATCCTGGAACATGGAAATCAAAATATCTTCTTTATTTTTGAAATACAAGTAAATCGTACCATCCGCTACACCCGCCTGCTTTGCTATCTTGGAGACTTGTGCTTGATGGTAGCCGTTTTCTGCAATAACAATCACGGCTGCATCAATAATCTGTTTGTATTTTGGGCGGTCTTTTTTCATTATCATTCTTCCTCCTCTAAAAATGAATGAATAGTCATTCATAATTTCATATTAGAGGGGAAAAATAATAAAGTCAAGCTAAATCCCTTTTCAATCAAATGGTTTTGCGAAGAGCTTTCTTCAGAACCGATTAAGCCTCTCTTTTATCAATTGTTTGTTGTTTTTGTTTCTCTTCATCAACCAATACACGTCGTAGAATTTTACCAATCGCGGTTTTCGGAAGCTCATCGCGGAATTCATATAGACGAGGTACTTTAAAGGCAGCCAAATGCTTACGGCAAAATTCATTTAATTCCTGCTCGGTCACTTTTGCTTGATCTTTCAATACTACATACGCTTTAACGGTTTCTCCGCGATATGGATCAGGCACACCCGCCACCACGGCTTCCTGAACAGCCTCATGCTCATATAATACCTCTTCAATTTCCCTCGGATAAATATTGAACCCGCCTGCAATAATGATATCTTTTTTACGATCCACGATGTAGAAGTATCCTTCTTCATCCATATAGCCCATATCTCCCGTTAATAACCATTCACCAGAGAAAGCGTTTTCTGTTTCCTCTGGACGATTCCAATATCCTCTCATAACTTGGGGGCCCTTTATTGCCAGTTCACCGACCTCACCTGGAGGTAACGGCTCTAAGGTTTCAGAGGATAGAATTGCTGCTTCCGTACTTGGCCATGGTAAACCAATACTTCCCTTCACACGCTTGTCACTCCATAAAAGATTAGCATGAGTTACGGGTGATGTTTCTGTCAAACCGTAGCCCTCAACCAATTTACCTCCAGTGAGTTTTTCAAATTTCTCCTGAACTTCCACTGGGAGTGCTGCTGAACCACTTATACAGGCATCAATGGATGATAAATCATACTTCGAAATATCCGGATGATTTAATAAGCCAATATACATGGTAGGAGCTCCTGGAAATAGAGTTGGCTTCTGTTTCTGTATAGTCTTCAAGGTCGTAACGGCATCAAACTTTGGCAATATAATCATCTCATGGCCCTTCATGATAGAAAGGATAAGAACGGTAGTCATCCCATAGACATGGAAAAAAGGCAATATTGCGAGGACTTTTTCTTCTGCTTCTTTATATTTATAGAGCCAGGCATCACACATTTTTGTATTGGCTACCAGGTTATTATGTGTCAGCATAACTCCCTTAGGAAAACCAGTTGTTCCACCGGTATATTGCAGTAAGGCAAGATCTTCTTCCGGGTTGCCTTCATACTCGACCTCGGTTTTCGGTGATGTTTTTAGGATTTCAGACATGAGATGATGATTGCCTTTATGCTCAACATTGACGACAATGCCATATTGCTTTTTCTGGATAAATGGATAAATTAAGTTCTTTGGAAAAGGTAAAAAATCTTTGATGGGAGCAACGATGATATGCTGTAAATCTGTTTTTTTCATGACACTCATGACACGGGGGAACAAAATATCTAAAGTCAGGATAACTTTGGCACCTGAATCCTGCATTTGGTATTCGATTTCTCTTTCCATATACAGAGGGTTCGTTTGAACCACTATAGCACCTGCTATCAATGATCCATAATAACCAATGACTCCCTGCGGCGAATTTGGTAGCATGATAGCTACTCGGTCACCTTTTTCAACGCCTAGCTTTTTCAAATAATGGGCAAATTGCAATGCATACTCATACAGTTTCTTGTACGTAATTGATGTTCCCATAAAATGAATGGCGTTTTTAGTTGGGTATTTGTAAGCAGACTGTTTTAAATAATCCTGTATTAAATTATGTCCATACTCGATGCTTTTCGGGATTTCTTCTGGATAATGCTTAAACCATGGTTTTTCTTCTAACAATGTAAAAACCTCCCTTAAAAAGCTATTTCTCCTAGTTAATTATAGTATAATGAATTTTATGTGACAATATTTTACTAATATTCTGTTAACTTTATTTGAATTATCTAGTTCTTAACTCCTAAAGAATGATTTTGGAAGTCCTGAATATCCAATAATCACTTTTTTGCTTTCAATGTGTACTTAACTTGCCGGCAGGATATAAAAAAGAGCCTAAACAGCGGGACCCCCCACCATTTAAACTCTTTCACTCACGCACTCACGCGTAGAAGGCCATATATATGATCCCGACAATGATAAATAAAGCAGATACCACCAACAAAATCTTCCCCAGTGTTTCCATGGTCTCCTCCTGTGTTCTCCCTTATTTCAATTCAACAATCGTCACGCCAATTCCACCTTCAGAAGCTTCCCCAAACCTCATTGATTTGACTGAACGATGATTCTTCAAATACTCTCTGACTCCTTGTCTCAGTGCCCCTGTTCCTTTCCCATGAATGATGGAAACACGCGGATAACCGGCAAGCAAGGCATCATCAATATATTTCTCCACTCTAGACAATGCATTTTCGTAACGCTCACCACGGAGATCAAGCTCTAGATTAACATGAAAATTTTTACCTTTAATCTTGGTGATCGTTTTCGTCTCGACTGGCTTTGGACTTTTCTTAAATTCGAGATCTTTCTCATCCACT
This sequence comes from Pradoshia sp. D12, assembly GCF_008935075.1. Taxonomy (NCBI): domain Bacteria; kingdom Bacillati; phylum Bacillota; class Bacilli; order Caryophanales; family Bacillaceae; genus Pradoshia; species Pradoshia sp. D12. The sequence goes on from NZ_CP044545.1 coordinate 3,100,105, forward strand.
TTCATTTTCATGATTCCCATTTGAACATTCCACTCATGATCGGATATCTTTTCTATTAATTGACCAATTTGTCCCCAAGTGAGAACCTTAACTTCATCGCCAGGCTTAAGCGTCCTTTTGGCTGACGATACAGCGGCTTTTCTTATTTTTTTGGATTCCTCAGGTTTTGCTTCATTAAGCCTTCTCTTCGCCTCTATCAATTCATGCTCTTTGACTTCAGCACTCTTTTCGATTCGCATCTGTCTCAGCTCACGGATAATTTCCTCCGCTTCTTTTTGAGCCTTTTCTACGAGTTGCCTTGCTTCCTGCTTGGCTTTTTCGATTAGCGTATCTTTTTTATCCTCGTACTCCATTAATTGTTTTTGTAAATCTTGATGAAGGATTTCAGCATCCCTCAAATATTCTTCCGCTTCCTGCCAGTCTTTTTCAGCTTCCTTTCGTGAAGTTTCCAAAGATGCAATCATGTTTTCAACCTTATTGGAATCGGCTCCAATCATTCCACGAGCGTTGCGAATAATCCGTTCAGTTAAACCCAGCTTCGTAGAGATTTCGAACGCATTACTTCGACCAGGCACACCGATAAGCAGTCGATAGGTTGGACTGAGCGTTTCTACATCAAATTCCACACTTGCATTCATGACGCCTTCTTTATTATATCCATAGGCTTTCAGCTCAGGATAATGGGTTGTAGCAATAACCTTAGCTCCACGTGAATGTGCTTCATCCAGAATTGAAATCGCTAGTGCCGCTCCTTCCTGAGGATCTGTTCCAGCTCCAAGCTCATCAAATAATACGAGTGATTCAAAGTCCAAGGTTTCTAGGATTTCCACTATATTCACCATATGAGATGAAAATGTACTCAAGCTTTGCTCAATCGATTGTTCGTCACCGATATCTGCATATACAGATTTAAAAACTGCTAATTCTGATCCATCCATTGCCGGTACCTGCAAACCTGCCATAGCCATTAATGTACAAAGACCGACCGTTTTTAATGTGACGGTTTTACCGCCTGTATTCGGTCCTGTAATGACCATCGTCCCATAGGTCTCTCCAAGAATGATGTCGTTGGCAACAACCTCTTCTTTTGGAATGAGCGGATGTCTTGCCTTCTTAAGCTTAATGATTCCCTGATTATTCATAATCGGCATGGATGCATGAATAGCTTTTGCATATTTTGCTTTTGCAAAGGCAAAATCGAGCTTAGCCAAAATAGAGACATTCAGTAGAATATCATCTGCATACTCGCCTACAGCATTGGAAAGTGCTGTTAGTATACGTTCTACTTCCCTACTTTCTTTTACGCGAATATCCTGTAATGTATTATTCAATTGAACAATAGACTGCGGCTCAATAAACAAGGTTTGCCCTGATGCAGATTGATCATGGATAATACCGCCATAATGATTTCTATATTCCTGCTTTACAGGAATGACAAAACGATCATTCCGAATCGTCACAATCGTATCTGATAACATTTTGGCGGCATTGCTTGAACGAATCATACTTTCAAGCTTTTCTCTAACTCTTGCTTCATTCGTGCGCAATTGCTGACGCAACGTCCGGAGCGTATCACTGGCAGAGTCCAGAACCTCACCATGGTCCCCAATTGCCATATTGATGTCTTTTTCCAGATCACTCAGATTCACTAATTGGTCTTTATATTCATAGAGAATAGGAAGTTCGATTTCATTTTCCTGCATATCCTCCAAAAATCTGCGTAGAGTCCGTCCTGCTCTCAGTGTACTTGATGTTTCCATCAATTCAACAGGACTGAGAACACCACCAATCCGAGCTCGTTTTATATGGGAGCGAATATCAAATATCCCTCCAAGAGGCACATTGCCCTTTAAGCGATATACGGTTGCAGCCTCGTCTGTTTCATATTGAGTACGTTTAACCTCTTCCAAATCGGTATTGGGCATTAACTGTTCACTTAGGCTTTTTCCCAGACTGGAAGAAGCATGTTTTTGCAATTGTGCAATGATTTTTGTAAACTCGAGTGTTTTTAATACTTTGTCTTGCATGGAGAAAAATCCTCCTTACTTTTTCTGTTAGTCTCTATTGAGGAAAGCCAAAAAATCGTCCTCATTTTGGGCGTTTAATACAGTCTCTTTCTTGATCCAGCCACGCTTGGCGTTTGACACACCTACGTCCATATTCTCCAGCATATCAATGCTGTGAGCATCTGTATTAATAACGATTTTAACTCCTGCATCCTGAGCTTTTTTAACATTTTCCGCTGCTAAATCGAGACGATTTGGATTGGCATTCAACTCTAATACCGTATCAGTTTCTTTTGCAAGCTGAATCAATAAATCCATATCCACTGCGTAACCGTCTCTTCGCCCAATAACCCGCCCAGTTGGATGTGCGATAATATCGACATGTTTATTGGTCAATGCTGTTTTCAAACGCTCCATAATCACTTCCTGCGGTTGTGAGAAAGAGGAGTGAATAGAAGCAATAACAAGATCTAATTGTTCTAGAATTTCATCATCAAAATCAAGTGTACCATCCGGAAGGATGTCCATTTCGATACCGGACAGGATCATGATGTCATCATATTCCTTATTTAACTTCCTGATTTCTTCTTTCTGTTTTAAAACTCTTTCAGGTGTCAGTCCGTTTGCCACTTTTAAATATTGAGAATGATCGGTTATGGCCATATAGCGATACCCCTTGGCACGGCAAGCTTCTACCATCTCTTTTAACGTATGGGAGCCGTCACTCCAGGTTGTATGCATATGAAGATCACCTTTAATATCCTCCAAGGAAATTAAACCGTAATCAGCTTGATATTTATCGATTTCAGTACCATCCTGCCTAATTTCCGGTGGAATATACGGCAGACCAAAATGGCTATATAGGTCTTCTTCGCTCTCAAATGTTTTGACTTCACCAGTTTCTAAATTTTCAACGCCATATTCACTAACCTTTTCACCGCGATCCTTAGCCAATTGGCGTAAACGGACATTATGGTCCTTAGATCCAGTAAAATAGTGTAAAGCCGTTGCAAACTCAGCTGGCTTTACCATCCTGAAATCTACTGCTATTTCATAATCATAGGCTAAAGCAAGAGATACTTTTGTATCACCGGCTGCAACGATATGATCAATATTGGTTAACCCTAAGATTTGTTCTTTGACACTCAAGGGATTGTCAGTAGCTATGATGAAATCAAGGTCTTTTATCGTTTCACGTCCGCGCCTTACACTGCCAGCTCTTGAAAAGCGAATAACATCTTCCATTGCCTGCAGTTTTGCCTCAATGTCTTCCACAATCGGCAGCATAACAGCAAGAGGCAGACGATCCGGTTTTGTTCCCATTGCTTTGATGGCATCAAGTATGTTTTCTTCAGACTTTTTGCCAAAGCCGGCAAGTTTACTGACTTTCCCTTCTTCACACGCTTTCTGCAGCTCTTCCGCATTCGTAATAGCTAACTCTTTATATAGCTTGGCAATCTTTTTCCCACCGAGTCCTTGTAAGCGAAGAAGAGGAATTAACCCCTTCGGCACTTCCTCCTGCAATTCTTTAAGGACCTCTGATGATTCCATTTCGATATATTCATTTATGACAGCTGCCGTTCCTTTGCCGATCCCGCTCAGCTTGGTGAAATCATCAATCTCCGACAGGCTGCGTTCATCTACTTCAAGTGCCTGTGCAGCTTTGCGAAAGGCAGAAACCTTAAATTGATTTTCTCCCTTTAATTCCATATATATTGCTATTGTTTCCAATAGTTTAATGACATCTTTTTTGTTTACGCTCATTCCGGCCACCTACCCGTCCTATTTCATTTATTAGATACCTTTATCCTTCATTATATACAAGCTCAATCGGATACTAAAAAAGAATGACTTCCCTATTGGAAGAGGAAGTCATGAAAATGGATGGAACCACAAATTTGTCACCCAATCAGATAAAAATGGGGTGTTCATAATGATTGTTTTCGCTAAGGATGAGTTATGTATCATTTCCTGCAGTGACTCAATGGGTAGCATAGCACCAATAAATAGGATAATAAACATACCCAAATACATTTCTACAAATCCTAAAGCCCCGCCAGCCAATTGATTAAACTGCTTCAAAAGGGGCAGCTGAGCAAGAAAGTCCAGCATGGACCCAATAATTTGCAGGACAATTTTTACGCCAACAAAAATAATAAAGAATGCAATTGCATTGTAAAAAGCAGAATCCAAATCTGTAATATTAAACAGCATATTAAGACTTGAGTCAGTATCCGCTGATGACGGAAAAGGAACCCACATTTCAAGCTTAGGACCGAGGTCTTTATAAAATAATTTAGCTACAATCAAGGCAATAATAAAACTTAATAAGTGTACAAGCTGCAAGATTAAGCCTCTTCTTAAACCTATTAAAAATCCTATGAGTAAAGCTACTAATATGAATAGTGTAACCATAATATCCTCATTTCTTCTGTTGATTTATTTCTATTTCCAAGGCTTCTATCTTTTCTAACAATTTATAGTATTCATGCATCGTATTAACTGCAGTTAATACAGCTAATTTAGTCGTATCCAGACTCGGGTTTTTTTGACCAATTTCGCGCATTTTATCATCCACCGAGTGGGCAACTTGTCGTAAATGAGAAGTTGATTCATCGCCTACAATGGTGTATTGTTGTCCATATATCTCAACGTTTATCCTGTTTTTATCAGACAAGGCGGTTGCCTCCAATCATAAAAATCCTGTCTACTATCATAACATGAAAACCAATTTCTTGGTATTCCTAGATAAAAACTACTATCAATCGTAAAATATCATATACACAAATTTCCGTCCTATCAACAAGAGGACGGAAATTTGGCGTAAAGAGGAGTAGAGTAGAAAAATGGCGAATACTGTTATTACAGTAACAAAAGAAACGATTCTTAAAATGAAATCCTATTACTTGAATTCTTTATTGCCTAAAACACCACCCGGAGCTGTTTTCTCAGCGAAAATGAATGGGATGACGATTACGGCCTATAATTCTGGAAAAGTATTGTTCCAGGGAGCCGTCTCAGATGCAGAAGTTCAAAAATGGAGTAGCGGATCAGCCAATGCTGCTGCCCCTCAAAAAAAATCACCAATTAAAAAAAGAAGTGTATCAGACCATATCTACCGTCCTCCTCATACAATCAATGAGTTGAGTATCATTGGTACAGATGAAGCGGGAACGGGCGATTACTTCGGACCCATAACAGTTGCGGCAGCCTATGTCAGCAAGGAACATATTCGGGAACTTGAAAATATGGGCATACGGGACTCTAAAACGATTCGCGATCCGCAAATATTAATTCTTGGCAAAAAGATTACAGCAATGATCCCGTATAGTCTGCTTGTCCTGAAAAACGAAAAATACAATAGTGTTCAGCAAAAAGGAATGAGCCAGGGTAAAATGAAAGCCATGCTGCATGAACAAGCTATTCATCATTTGCTGGCCAAATTGGAAGGAACCAAGCCAGATGGTATTCTCATAGACCAATTTTGTGAACCCGATATTTATTTTCGCCATACCGCCACGAGCGGAAATCGTGAAGTTCCCTTGTATTTCAGCACAAAAGCTGAAAGTATATCCACAGCTGTGGCAGCCGCTTCTGTTATTGCCCGCTACGCTTTCTTAAAACATATGGATCTACTCAGTGAACAGGCAGGGATGACGATTCCTAAAGGCGCCAGTTCAAAAGTGGATGAAGCTGCCGCTGTCTTTATCGCTAAAAAAGGAGAAAGTGAATTAAACGCCTTTGCCAAGCTTCACTTCGCCAATACAGAAAAGGCACGCAAACTCGTAAAAAGAATTGGATTATAATCAAACACTCAGCCTGGGAGCTGATCTGCACCCCAATTGTTAGACACACGGTCTAACAATTGGGGAGATCACATCTGGTCTGAGTGTTTTTAGTATGGAGTAAATTGTTTTCAACAAGATTCTCCATTTAACAAGGCCTCGTAGGTTGTATTTACGGGAAACAAGCCGACTTTATTCAAAATCCAGCCGAACTTAGAAGGAATTCAGCCGAATTTGATTGGAATCCAGCCAAACTACCACTAAATCCAGCCGCTATCCTCAGCCAATTAAAATGATGTTTAAATGCAATGAAAAACTTACCAGTTTACCGCATTTTCTGAGGGGAATAGAATAATCGGAATTTTTTCGAAGAGATGAGGTAAAACGAGAATGGAAAATGTTGTGTTAAGTTTTTTCAAGGTTGAAAGCGAAGCATATCAGGCTTTATCTGAGCTAAAAAGAACTCATACATCCCAGAAAGATTTTGTCCTCTCACAAGTAGTTTTACTAAAAAAAGTTGATGGGGAGATTATCACAAAGGATAGCTTCAACACTGGCAGTCAAACAAGTGATGACACTTTATTAGGCGGACTTATTGGAGGGGCTCTCGGGTTACTTGGCGGTCCGATAGGTATCCTTTTAGGAATGGGGATAGGTGCCGGCTTCGGTTCCTTATTAGATATGAATGATGCCAAGGAAGAGGACGGTATGCTTTATACGGTTTCTACAAAAATGAAAGACGGAGATATAGCTCTTATATCTGTTATACAAGAAGAATCACAAGCATCCTATAATGAGATCATTAATCAATTTGATACAGTAATCGTTAGATACCGTGCTAGCGTTATACAGGAAGAACTAGACCATGCGCGTAAGGTACAAAAGGAATTAGAAAACGAAGCAAAAGCCAGAATGAAAGAACAGCGCTCAAAAGAAAGACGAGAAAAAATCGACGAATATAGTACGAAATTAAGAGAAGAATTCAAACAAATTAAAGAGAAATTATCATAAAACAACATAGTCCTCATACATTAACAAGTTAGTTGCTTTAAATCATACATAAAAAAAGATTGCTTATAATAGCAATCTTTTTTTTCATTAAATTATACAGATATAATCTTTAATTAAGGGAGATGGCTTCCACCACTCCCTCAATCAATTGTAAGTGGCTGCAAAGGCCAACAGGATGTAGGACACAAAGACGTTGCCACACGATGTGGTGGTCTTAGTCTTCGTTCCTTTTTCAGTTGTTTCAGCTTTTTCGTTTGATCTAGCTTCGACTCCTAACTCCTCGAGTCATAAGTGTAGCCACTGCGGGAGGAAAAAAAGCCTCCCTACGTATCTCCTCTTATGCTTGTCGGAGGCCAACAGGATGTTGGTCACAAAGGCGTTGCCACACGATGTGGCGTTCTTAGTCTTTGTTCCTTTTTTAGTCGTCTCAGCTTTTCGTTAGATCTAGCTTCGACTCCTAGACCCTCGAGTCATAAGGATAGCCACTACGGGAGGAAAAAACGCCTCCCTTCGTGCCTCTCTCTTATGCTTGTCGGAGGCCAACAGGATGTTGGTCACAAAGGCGTTGCCACACGATGTGGCGTTCTTAGACTTTGTTCCTTTTTAGTCGTCTCAGCTTTTCTAGCCTCTCAGCTGTGCTCCTGCTTTTTCTTCTACGGCGAAGAGGACTTTGCTGTGGGCTTTTGTTACTTCTTCGTCTGTTAGTGTTTTTTCAGGGTCGAAGTATTTTAGGGAGAATGCTAATGATTTTTTGCCTTCTTCCATTTTTTCTCCTTCGTATAAGTCGAATAAGTGAACTTCTTTTAATAGTTTGCCGCCAGCTTCTTTGATAATCGTGCTGATTTCTCCCGCTACTGCTTCAGAGTCCACAACCAATGCAATATCACGTGTAATAGAAGGGAATCTTGGAATAGCTGTATATTGAATTGGTTCTTGATCTACATGTAAAAGGTCTACTAGAGACAATTCAAATACATAGGTTTCTTTTAAGTCTTCTTTCTTTTCAACTTTCGGATGAACTTGACCTACGAAACCAATTAATTCTCCATCTAAGAACAATTCAGCTGTGCGTCCTGGATGCATTCCTTCAACAATCGCTTGTTTCCACTCCATGCGGTTTTCAAGGCCAAGCTTGCGGAATAAGCCTTCAAGGATTCCTTTTACAACGAAGAAATCTACTTTTTTCTTCTCTCCCTGCCATAGGTTCGTGTTCCATAGACCCGTTACAGCACCTGCAAGATGCTCTTTTTCTTCTGGAAGCTCTGTATCAGAAGTTTTAAGGAAAATAGCACCTGTTTCATAAACAGCCATATTTTCATTTTGGCGAGCTACATTATGCTTTAACACATCCAGCAAGCCAGGAATCAGGCTCATACGAAGAGTGCTTCTTTCTTCACTCATTGGCATTGCCAAACGAATGCTTTCACGTTGCTCTAATGTATACATGGCTGCTTTTTCAGCAGATGTTAGAGAGTATGTGATGTTTTGCATTAAACCGGCTTCTTCTAGATAACGACGTACAACTCGACGCTTCATTTGGTAAGGAGTTAGTACACCTGGCTTAGAAGCACCAACCGGTAATGTTTTTGGAATATTATCGTATCCGTAAAGTCTTGCTACTTCTTCAATAATATCTTCTGGAATAGTAATATCTCCACGGCGTGTCGGTACCGTAATTACAAAGTCTTCTCCATCCACTTTCACTTCAAATTGAAGGCGCGTTAAAATATCCTTCACTTCGTTAACAGATAATGACGTACCCAATACTTTATTGATTTTTCCAAGACCAATACTGATTACGGCTTCTTCAATCTTCATCTCATTAAATTCTGCTTGACCTTCAAGCACTGTACCGCCTGCAAGCTCTGCGATTAATTCTGCTGCACGTTCTCCGGCAGCACGAACGCGGTTTGGATCCACACCTTTTTCAAAGCGTGCGCTTGCTTCTGAACGAAGACCAAAATCTTTGGAAGCTTTGCGAACAGGACCGCCTGCAAAATAGGCTGCTTCCAGTAATACAGTTGTTGTTCCATCAACAACCTCAGAGTTGGCTCCTCCCATAACACCAGCAAGTGCAATAGCTTCTTTGCCATTTGTAATTACCAAATGATCACCGCTAAGCGTACGTTCAGCTTCATCCAATGTAGTCAGTTTTTCACCTTCATGCGCCATACGAACGACAATTTCTTTAGATTGTAAACGATCATAATCGAACGCATGCAATGGCTGACCATATTCAAGCAAAATGAAATTCGTAATATCGACCACATTATTATGCGGGCGGATTCCGCTCTTCATTAATCGGCTTTGCAGCCATAATGGAGATGGACCGACTTTTACATCTTTAATGATTTTCGCGATATAAAGAGGATTTTGCTCAGGTGCGTCCACTTTTACGCTTACATAGTCTTCTGCTTTCTCAGAGCCTGATTTTACAGTTACTTCTGGTACTTTAACTTCTTTACCCAAAATAGCTGCTACTTCATAAGCTACACCAAGCATACTTAGGCAATCAGAACGGTTTGGTGTCAATCCAAGCTCAAGAATATGGTCATCGAGCCCCAGTTGTTCAAGCGCATTTGTGCCAGGAACAACATCTTCAGGGAATACAAAAATACCTGTACTGAACTCTTTTGCCACTACTTTCGCTTCGATTCCCAATTCCTGCAGGGAACAGATCATGCCGTGGGATGCTTCTCCGCGAAGCTTGCTCTTTTTAATTTTGAAATTCCCCGGTAAAACAGCTCCTACTTTTGCGACAGGAACTTTTTGTCCTGCTGCCACATTCGGCGCACCGCACACGATTTGAACCGGTTCTTCTTCACCGATATCCACTTTACAAACACTTAATTTATCAGCATTCGGATGCTGTACTTTTTCAAGTACATGTCCGATTACCACGTTTTGAATCACCTCAGCAGGAGATTCTACACCTTCTACTTCGATTCCGCTTCTTGTAATTTTTTCTGCCAACTCATTAGCATTGATTCCATCTAAATCAACATAATCCTGTAACCATCTATATGATACAAACATCTTATTTCCTCCCTCTAATTCTTACTCGTGACGATGAAACTGGCTTCCGAAACGTACATCATTTGTATAGAAATGACGGATATCGTCAACACCGTATTTCAGCATGGCAATCCTTTCAACACCCATACCAAATGCAAATCCAGTGTACTTCTTGGAATCAAATCCTGCCATTTCAAGTACATTCGGGTGAACCATACCTCCGCCCAGAATTTCGATCCAACCTGTTTGTTTACAAACTGAACAGCCTTTTCCACCGCAAATTTTACAGGAAATATCCATTTCAACTGAAGGCTCTGTGAATGGGAAAAAGCTTGGACGAAGGCGAATTTCACGATCTTCACCAAAGAATTTTTTCGCAAATACTTCAAGAGTTCCATTTAAGTCAGCCATTGTAATGTTCTCATCCACTACAAGACCTTCAATTTGCATAAATTGGTGAGAGTGTGTGGCATCGTCATTATCACGGCGATACACCTTACCAGGACAGATAATTTTAACCGGTCCCTTCCCTTCATGCTTTTCCATTGTACGAGCTTGTACAGGGGATGTATGGGTACGCATTAAGATTTCCTCAGTAATGTAGAAGGAATCCTGCATATCACGGGCAGGATGGCTCTTAGGGAGATTCAATGCTTCGAAATTATAGTAATCCTGTTCCACTTCCGGACCTTCAGCCACTGTGTAGCCCATTCCAAGGAATAGGTCTTCTAATTGTTCCGTAATTTTTGTTAAAGGATGGTGGTTCCCTTTATTAACAGGAGCTCCAGGAAGAGTGACGTCAATTTTTTCCTTTGCCAATTTTTGATTAACAGCTTCTTCCTCTAATGCGTGCTGCTTTTCTTCAATTGCAGATGCAATCGCACCTCTTACTTCATTGGCAAGTGCCCCTACCTTTGGACGTTCTTCTGCTGAAAGACTGCCCATTCCTCTCAATACCTCGGTGATCGGTCCTTTTTTGCCAAGGTACGCAACACGGACATCATTCAAGCCTTTGAGGTCAACAGCAATCTGTACTTTTTCCAAGGCTTCCTGCTGCAATGCTTGTAATTTCTCTTGCATAATTAAATCCTCCTATGTGATTTTTGATGAAAACCAATAAATGAAAACAACAAAAAACCCCGTCCCCAAAAAGGGACGAGGTTATCATCGCGGTACCACCCTTGTTAGCGTCCTATTCATTATAGGCTCGCTCGCTTCATTCAATAACGACATTTCTGCCGGCTAACCTTTACACAAACGTTTTGTCTGTGGTCCCGGTTGCAGCTCCGGGGGTGAATTCACTTGTTTGCCTTTTTCCATAAAAACGCTCTCAGTCTCAGGCGTTTTTTTCCTGTAAGGCGGTCAAACAGCTACTTAGTCCCCATCTATGCTTTTCATCATCCAATTTTATTTACTCATTATAATCTAAATTGCCCCGAGTTTCAAACGTTCATTTCCTCTTTATTTAAGGCCATACATCAAAATGCCGGCAGCTACTGCCACATTTAATGATTCACTTTTTCCGTATATAGGAATATACACATTTTGATCTGTTTGTTCTAGCAGTTCTTTGCTGACGCCGCTGCCTTCATTGCCGACAAGTATAGCGAACCGTTCTGCTTTACTTATCTCCTTATATGGCTTTGCTCCCTGCAAGGCAGTCCCATAAACTTTCATACCTGATTGTTGTAATTTATCCACCCAAGTTTCTAGGCTTCCTTTAAAAGTTGGGATATGAAACAGGCTGCCCTGTGTAGAGCGAACTACCTTTGGACTGTATGCATCTGCGCACCCGTCCCCTAGTATAACGGCATCAAAGCCCGCTGCATCTGCTGTACGTATCATTGTTCCGATATTCCCTGGATCCTGCACACGATCAATTAATAATACAGTTGAAATGTCCGCTCCTAACTCAGGGAAAGTTGGCTTTCTGCAAGCCGCTGCAACTCCCTGTGGTGTGTCAGTATCCGCGATTGCTTTAAAAATGTCTTTATGTACAGTAAACAAATCAATGCCTTCTAGCTCCCACTTTAAAGGTAAATCAGTACCTTCCTTTACAATCAGTTCTTCCACTAATCCATGCATAAGAGCTTCCTCTACTAAATGAAAACCTTCCACTATGAAAAGACCGCTTTTATCCCTGTCCTTCTTTGTCAAAAGTTTCTTCCATTGCTTTACACGTGCATTTTGCATTGATTCAATATATTTCAATATAAGTCACCTTCTTATCAAACGTTCTTTCATTATATCCCAAATTTAATACATAGAAAAAGGAAAGAAAAGCAAAACTAAGTATGAGACCAAAATTGGAGGGAATATCCATGAATTTAAATCTTAGAAATGCCATTATCCATAATGTAACAGGCAATACCCAGGATGAACTTGAAGCCACTATTGTAGATGCCATTCAAAGCGGTGAAGAAAAAATGCTGCCGGGCCTTGGTGTATTATTTGAGCTTATTTGGCAAAAAGCCTCTGAAAGCGAGAAGGACGAGATGCTCCATCTATTAGAAAGTGCACTCAGCAAATAACAAAAGAACGATGACGGAGTTATTCTCCATCATCGTTTTTTCGTATTCAATCAAACGTAATCTTATCCACCGTTTCCCTGTTCAGACGTTTAACCAATTCTACAATAAGATTAACCGTATTTTCATAATCATCACGATTTAATATCCCCGCATTAGAATGGATATAACGAGTTGGAATCGTAATCGCGATAGAAGGTACACCCGTACCGCTGACATGGAATGATCCAGCATCTGTTCCGCCGCCAGGTATATGATCAAATTGATAAGGTATATTCATTTCTTCTGCCACACCGACAATAAAGTCCCTCAAGCCTTTATGAGTCACCAGGCTTGCGTCATATAACACCAGTCCCGGACCGTCTCCCGCTTTTGTTAAACCGTCTTTTTCAGATAATCCTGGTGTATCGATTGCCACTCCAACATCTACAGCAATCGCAATATCAGGCTGTACATAATTAGCCGCTGTTTTAGCGCCGCGCAGCCCTACCTCTTCCTGAACAGTTCCTACGCCAAATACGGTATTCGGATGGTTTTCATCTTTTAGGCGTTTTAATACCTCTATTGCCACCGCACAACCAATTCGGTTGTCCCATGCTTTAGCCATTAACATTTTTTCGTTTTTAAGTACCGTAAATTCGGAGTACGGCGTTACCATATCTCCTGGACGAATTCCCCATTCAAGTACTTCATCCCGGCTTGTCGCTCCGATATCAATGAACATATTTTTGACATCTGCCGGTTTCTTTCTCGCTTCCGGAGTAAGGATATGAGGCGGTGAAGATCCGATTAAACCCGTAATTTGCTCGCCCCCCGAAGTGGTTACTGTAACACGCTGAGAAAGCATAACCTGTGACCACCAGCCCCCAATCGTTTGAAAAAAGAGGAATCCTTTGTCATCAATCCGGGTAACCATAAAACCTACTTCATCAAGGTGTCCGGCAATCATAATGCGCGGTCCTTTTTCTTCTCCTGTTTTCTCAGCAATCAAACTGCCGATTCCATCAAATGAAAGGCTATCAGCATATGGCTCAATCAGCCTTCTCATAACTTTTCTCGGTTCTCCTTCATTACCTGCAATGCCGTTAACATCTGTTAGCTCCTTCAGCATAGAAAGCGTATCATCTAGATGTTTCATAAAAAAGAGCCTCCTTAACTATGTATATCATTCTTTATAGTATATGTATTATTTCCCTTTACTATCAAATAATCGAAAGACCATTATGAATCAGCCGAAAGACTTCCGTTAATATTCACTTCTAAATATAGCCTGACCATGGAACTGGTTCATTCCATTAAACATGGTCATTCCTCCTGTATCCTAACCAGTCTTCAGTAAACTGAATAGAACTTCATTCTATTAACCATCTAAAAAAGCCTGCAAAACTTATCTATACAAATAAGTTTAACAGACTAATGTTAAGTATGACCAAAAAACTGACTCCACTTAATAATGACCTTCTTTTCTCTAAGGAAAAAGAGCAAGATAATCAGCGCTGAAATGATAATCAGCATCATCGTTGGAGAAAACTTTGCAATCGAATGTCCAAATACCGTATAAAAAAATGCCAAGGGAATATTGGACCAAAAAACGGCTTTTGCGTAATCCGTAAAGGTTTTGCTGTTGCCGATTAAATAAAAATTTAGGAGATGGAAATGTATAAACGGAATAAGCCTTAGGATACTCGCCTGCTTTACATTTATTCTTCCTCCGAACTTCAATGTACGCTCATCCAACTTTTCAAGCTTATGCTGTAATTTCGGCATTTTAATAATCATAAAGTAAAAAATAATCGATGATAGCCAGAGACCTAATAAAGATAATAACGTACCGAATACAGCACCAAACATAATCCCGCCCGCCATACAAACAACAGCTACCGGAATAAAAATATATTGCCTTACTATATGGAAAACTACAAAGACAAGAGGTGACCAAAAACCACCTGCCTCAATAAAAGCGAGCAACATGGTAAAATCATAATCCATACTCACACCCCATTTTGCCTTTCTACGTTGTTAAAACTTGGCTTATTTATTAATATATGTTCTCTTGCTTAATTATGACTGTATGGTTGATAAAAGAATAGCTGCTATGATTACGTCCACGATTGCTAATAATGGAAAGCCTGCCACAAAAGCTTTATGCTTTGTTTTATGCCTGAATAGCTTCATACCTGCTGTCCCGCCAATAGCTCCTCCAGCAAGAGCCAGAATCCACAATGTTTTCTCGCTTATGCGGTATCGATTATGTTGAGCTCTGTTTTTATCCAGTTTCATAACAAGAAGTAAGGTTAAATTGATCAGTATAAAATAACCGATGATAAGCTCTTTCATATTCTCCTCTCCTCCCATAACAAAAGGCGCCCCCAATCACTTGAGAAGCGCCTCTATTATTATTTATTAAGTTCTTTTTTAGCTGTTTCAGCTAATTGAGCAAATGCTGCTGCATCGCTAACTGCAAGTTCAGCAAGCATTTTACGGTTAACTTCAATACCAGCAAGTTTTAAACCGTGCATTAAACGGCTGTAAGAAAGACCGTTGATGCGAGCTGCTGCATTGATACGAGTAATCCATAATTTACGGAAGTCGCGTTTCTTTTGACGACGATCGCGGAATGCATATTGCAAGGATTTCATTACTTGTTGATTAGCAACTTTGTATAATGTATGTTTTGAACCGAAATAACCTTTAGCTAGCTTTAATACTTTTTTACGACGTTTGCGCGTCACTGTACCGCCTTTAACACGTGGCATATCTAATTCCTCCTAAAATTGAGCGTTCTCAATTACTTGATATTGTCTAATAGATGACGAATGCGTTTGAAATCTCCGGAACTAACCATTCCACTTTTACGTAATTTACGTTTTGCTTTAGTGGATTTGTTAGCGAATAAGTGGCTTGTGTAAGCATGGCTGCGCTTAAGCTTACCAGAACCAGTTTTTTTGAATCGCTTTGCAGCGCCTCTGTGAGTTTTCATTTTTGGCATGGGAAATTTCCTCCTCGAAACATTACTTTTCGTTTTTCGGTGCTAAAATCAAGAACATGCTGCGTCCGTCCATTTTTGGCGCTGTTTCCACAGTAGCCACTTCTTTACATTCCTCTGCAAAGCGAACTAACACGCGCTGCCCGATTTCTTTATGGGTAATAGCCCGTCCTTTAAATCGAATACTTGCTTTTACCTTATCTCCTTTTTCAAGGAACTTAATAGCGTTGCGAAGCTTCGTATTAAAGTCATGCTCGTCGATAGTTGGGCTTAAACGAACCTCTTTTAAACTAATTGTTTTTTGGTTTTTTCTAGCTTCTTTTTCCTTCTTCTGTTGCTCGAAACGGAACTTACCATAGTCCATAATACGGGCGACAGGAGGCTTTGCGTTCGGTGCAACCAGCACAAGATCCAAATTCACGCGTGTAGCAATTTCTAATGCCTCATTGCGGGATTTAATTCCAAGCTGCTCACCATTTTGATCAACTAGACGTACTTCTCGGGCACGAATGCCTTCGTTTAAGATTAAGTCTTGTTTGCTAATAATAAGCCACCTCCAAGATTTTCTAGCAAATACTACTTCACATGCTTTTTAAACATATAAAAAAGGCCGGTGCATGCACACCCGCCCATAAAAAGACATACCGTCTGATTATATCAATTGAACCAGTTAACTACTCTCTGAAGAGTGTTATACAGGTGAGAAGCGGGTGCTTCTGCTTTATAATGTGTCGTATTTGATTTGCTCACTAAAAATCATTTTAACATGTTTCGCTGTATAATGTCAATAGAAGCTCATTCGTAATGACAACAAAAGTTATTTTATCAAATATTGTACCTGGTGGCAAGAGGTTTTTGAAGAAAGATTGGAAAGTTAAAATCCAGATACAATTGATTCTGTAAAGATTTCAAAATTGGATACATGTTTGGCCATTCAACAAAACAATTCCAAATCCGGTTGTTTTCGCAACAGAATTCAAACCTTAAGTGTGTACATTCATTACGACCACCATATTTCACTTGGTCTTTCGCGAATAAGCACACCATTTAAATTCTTAACCGCTCGAGTAAAACCTTCTTCAATAGACATTAATGGATCTTCATGTTCAATACTGACAGCATAATCATAATTGTAAATACGGAGCGCACTCATCATATCGCTCCATTCTTGAATAGAATGCCCGCATCCAACACTTCTGAATGTCCAGGCTCTAGATTCCACATTACCATAGGGCTGCATATCTGTTAATCCATACATATTTACATTATCCTGATCGATATACGTATCCTTCGCATGGAAATGATGAATAGCACCGGCCTTACCGAGAATCTTAATCGCTGCCACCGGATCAATTCCCTGCCACCACATATGGCTCGGGTCAAAATTAGCTCCGATTGCCGTACAGGTTCTTTCCCTTAGTTTTAATAATGTATAAGGTGTATGAACAAGGAAACCCCCATGTAATTCAATACCTATTTTTACATCATGTTGCTCTGCAAACGTCCCGATCTCTTTCCAATAAGGAATCAACTTATTTTCCCATTGCCATTCTAATAGATCGGCATATTCCGCCGGCCAAGCAACAGTTGGCCAATTTGGATATTTTGCTTCTTCACTGTCTCCCGGTGTACCGGAAAATGTATTTACAACGGGTACTCCCAACAAGGATGCAAGTTGAATTGTCTTACGTAAAATGGAATCTGATTCTTCAGCGAACTTTTTATCCGGTGTTAGTGGATTGCCATGGCAGCTGAACGCACTAATCGATAATCCTCTAGAGTTGACTTCTCCAAGATACGAATTCCTCTTTTGTTCATCCTCAAGCAATTCATCCAACGGACAATGAGCGTTCCCCGGATACCCTCCGGTTCCAATTTCAACAGTGGATAATCCTGCTTCTTTAACATAATCGAGCATATCTACAAATGACATTTTCGAGAACAATACGGTAAAAACTCCCAGCTTCATTAAAAACCTTCCCCCTCTGCTAAGGAAACGGTCTTCTTCGTCCGCTCTGATTCAAGAGCACCAAGAATGATACCCAATGATTTTTTCCCTTCTTCTCCCGTAATTAGCGGTTCTTTATCCTCGATAATTGACTGAATGAAATGATTGATCACATGAGATGACGTTTGCCCACCATCTTCATTCGTCTGAATTTTATCCAACTTATGTTTAATGACACGTCCATCAGCATACTCTTCAATTAATGAATGCTCTGGATCATCCTCCAATCGCAGAATACCCTTTTCTCCATAAATAACCGTTGAATTATCCCCGCCGCCGGCTACATAAGCCCAGCTCGCCGCTAAAGTGCCAATGATTCCGCTATCCGTGCGCAGTAGGACAACCGCATTGTCATCTACTTCAGTAGAATCCTTTGCATTGGTTTCAACAAAAGCACTTACTGCTGAAAACTCTCCAAATAAATAGCGAAGTAAATCTGACTTATGTACACCTAAATCACCTAAAGCACCTATAAATGCTTGTTTCTTATTGAAGAACCAGCTTTCCTTGCCATCCACACTCCAGCCTTCTGGTCCGGGATGGCCAAAAGCGGTACGAAAACTATAAATCTTCCCTAATTTACCGCTATCCAAAATTCCCTTGGCAGTCTGATGTGATGCAACAAATCGTTGGTTATGGGCAATCATCAATTTTTTACTGGCCTCACGTGCGGCATGAATCATCTCTTCTGCTTCTTGCTTTGAAGTTGCCATTGGTTTTTCGCATAATACATGTTTACCAGATTTTAATGCAGCAATTGTAACGGGAGCGTGCAGATAATTCGGAAGGCATATACTGACAGCATCAATATCGTTTCTTGCTATAATTTCATCATAATCGGTATACACTTCACTGCCATAAAGCTCAGCCATCTTCTTTGCCCTTTCTTCAACTAGATCGCATACGGCAGTAATTTCTGAAGTCTCATTTGCAGCATACTCAGGTAAGTGGCGGAATTTAGCGATACTTCCACATCCAATAACACCCACTCTTATTTTATTCATCTACGTTCCTCCATTTTAAAATTATTGAACTTAATTAGCGTCTAGTAAAAATGGCTTCTCGCATTTACTTTCCATTACATAATGAGTCCCTAATTCCGAGGACCGATGTATTCCTTCCATAATTTCAAGTACATGCAAGGCCATTTCAGAGCTAGCACGGGGCTGATAGCCGTTCTGAAGAGCCTTTGCCATGTCGGCAAGACCAATCCCGCGCAGATTGTCATATGGATCTCCCATAGTCTTCAATTCAGTCCACTCAATCTCTCCATCTCTTTTTACAAGAACAGGATGATTAAATTGGTTCGGATCAGGCAAGCTAAGTGTTCCTTTTTCCCCATATATCTCAAGAAACGGAGTTCTAGCTCCCACTACATCAAAGCTTGTCGTAATCGTCGTAATCACTCCACTCGCCATTTCCAGTATTCCAGTCACATGTGTCGGCACCTCAACCGGGATAAACTCTCCAAACCGCTTCGGATTTGTGATCAATCGTTCCGTATAGGTTGTTCTAGCTATACCAGTAACTCTGTTCACACTGCCCAGTAAACTGATTAATGCCGTTAAATAATATGGACCCATATCAAACATAGGGCCACCGCCAGCCTTGTAATAAAAGTCGGGGTTTGGATGCCAGGATTCAGGTCCATTGGACATCATATTGCCTGTTGCCCCTACAATTCGCCCAATCAACCCTTCCTCAATCCATTTTCCAGCTAATTGAAGACTGCCACCGAGAAAGGTATCAGGAGCCGACCCTACTATAACTCCCTTTTCACGGGCAGCGTCCAGTATTCTTTTGCCTTCGTTATATGAAATTGAAAGAGGTTTTTCAGTATAAACATGCTTACCGTTATGAATAGCTTTTAGAGATACAGATGAATGAGCATGAGGAACAGTTAAATTTAAAATTAAATCGATATCTGGAGATGTAAATATTTCTTCAAGCTCCAACGGTTTTCCAACATTATACTTTCGAGCCATTTCGATCGCTTTTGTATAATCCAAATCCGCACAGGCTACTACTTGATAGTCTGTAAATCTATTACTATTCTCGATATAGATGCTGCTGATATTTCCGCAGCCGACAATCCCTACCCGTAAAGTCATGAAACCCTATCTCCCTTTATTTGTTGTATAATCAGGCAGGTTGCTTTTTAAATAATTCATACTAATTTCCATACTCCTAAACGGAGTTAATCTCGTAGCATCCTGTTCAACAATCCACCAGGCGACGTTTAACTCCTCGCCCTTTTCTAAAATTTTCTCAATCTCAACCCCACCTGTGCCCAGTTCTGCGAAAAACTGTTCATCATCTAAGGTCATGTCCTTTAAATGGATGAGAGGAGACCGATTCCGGTATTTATCCAACCAGGAAATAGGATCTTCCCCTGCCTTTTTTAGCCAATATACATCAAACTCCGCTTTAACCTTATCTGGATCTGTACCATCAAAAATAACCTCCAGCGCTTTCCGTCCATCAGATAGGGTCTCTAACTCAAAATCATGATTGTGATAGCACAATGTAAGACCGTTCCTCTTACATGTCTCCCCTATTTCATTTAATAGAGAAGGCAAAGCAAGATACTCACTTTCCTTGCGTCGGTCTTCTGCTAAATATGGACATACAATATAGTTTGAACCTAATATAATTTGCTCTTCAATTACTCGTTCAAGCTCACTTTCTAGCTCATCGATTGGGATATGGCTGGCTGCTGCTTTTAAGCCATACTCATCTAAGAGGTTCCTCACTTCCTGGGCAGTAAGCTTACCGTAGCCAGCTAACTCAACACCGTCAAAACCAAGCTCAGCTACTTTTTTCAACGTACCTGCAAAATTTTTTTCCGCCTCTTCTCGCAGACTGAACATTTGAACCGCTATAGGAATCTGATTCATATGAATACTCTCCAATCCAGTAAATAATTTATTATTCTTTCATTTATATAGCCTGTTAGTTAAAAACACTGTCCTCCTATAAAGATTCAGGAGGACAGTTATGATTTAATATCACTTATTCCATAGCTCAATACGGTCTTTTATTAGTTTGGTATATTCCTTTTCAGCTTGTTCGACATCCGCTTTTTCCAAATCCTTCATAAAGGTATCCCACACTTTATCAAAGTTATCTGGATCTGCCAGAATAGCTTCTGGAATCCGTTTTTTCACGATATCAAGACACTTTTGCATGATAAGCTCCGTATCAGAACCTGAAGGGACTGCCATATTAAAAGCTGCTCCCCATTCTTTTACAGGGAAATCTTCTTTTTGTGGATACAAATCGGCCCACATCTCTACGCCATAATTAGAAAGTACTTCTTTTTCAACATCAGTATAGCCGTCTTTGATTTGCTCTCTACTGGCAATTGAAAAGGTTTGTCCAGTTGAATCTGTTATTCCATCCCCGTAATAAGGAGCAAAGCCTTTTAATGCACCAATACCAGTTTCCTTTACATAATTGGCATTGCTATTACGCTGATCCATTTCTTCTTTCGAGATGACACGTTTACCATCTACAACCTCATAATGCTCCCCTTCAATTCCCCAGTTTTGAAGAATCTGTCCTTCTTCAGAGGCAAGATAATCGATAAATTTAATGGCACGTACCGGATCCTCATTATCTACTGTAATCCCGATGCCCCATCCGCCTAGATAGCCAGTATCCTGGAAATTATGATGTTTGAATTGTTCATTAAGTGTTACAGGATACATTCCATACATACGCTCTGTTTTTCCAGATTCACGCAGCGCACGGTCTGCATCGCCAATCTGCCAATCCGTATCGGTTACGGAAAGAACACGGCCAGAAGAAATCTTAGCTAAATATTGGTCGTATTTTTGTACAAAGCTTTCCTTATCCAATAAATCAATATCATTCATATGGTTTAACCAGCGGAAATATTCTTTTTCTTCAGCCCGGCGATAATGTAATTTTGCTTCATGTGATTTTGGATCGATATAAAATTCTCCATCATCAGGTGCACCTGTTGCATAAAATGCAGGATTTGTGGTAGATATCTGGATGCGCCAGTCATCAGCCAGTAGGGATAAACCTATCGTTGGCTTTCCATCAATCGTTGGATATTTAGCCTTATATTCCTTAATAGCCTTCTCTACATCCTCCACTGTGCGGATTTCAGGATAATCTAATTTTTGAACAACATCATGCTGGAGCATAAACCCAGTGCCTGGCTCGAAATACGTCTGATCAACAGCTGCAGTTGGAAGGATATAAATCCCTTCATCTTCATTACTCCATTTCAATCGATTTAAATAATCACCATAAATTTTCTTTAAATTAGGTGCATGTTCTTCAATTAAATCTGTCAGGTCTATAAAAGCTCCTGCATCAACCAAATTACCAGCATTCCCTTTTGGTAAAATTAAATCCGGATACTCCCCGCTTGCAATCATAAGCGAGATTTTCTGATCTCCGCCATTTACATCAAATTCAGGATCAATTGTCACATCTGTTTTATCCTTGATTGCTTTGCTCACTGGACTTTCCATCTTATCCCATTGAGAATGCGGATCAGCGCTAAATAAAGAAAAAGTAACAGGCCCAGTTGTCTCTTCCTTCGGACTCGAAGTACTATCATCCTTACAACCAGTTATCACCAACATAACGGCCATCAAAAGAATTAGTACTGATTTCGTTTTTGTTTTCATTCTCTTTTCTCCTTATCATTTATTGTCAAACAGATCATGATCTGTTTTAACTTAAATCAGCTTTTTACGGCACCTAATGTCATACCCTGTACAAAAAAGCGTTGTAGGAACGGGTATACTAGCAGAATAGGAACAATAGTGACAACTGAAATCGCCATTTTGATGGATTCCGGTGATACAGATGAAGCAGCTGCTTCACCGCTCGAAGTCCGATAAGCATTAGGATCACTGGCACTAACAGTCGTATTTTGTAAGATTTTCATTAATTCATATTGCAAGGTTGTTAAACTCTCATTTGAACTATTATATAAATACGTATCAAACCAGGAATTCCATTGACCAACTGCTACAAATAAAGCAATTGTCGCTAAAACGGGCGTACACAGCGGCAATACAATTCTCCAAAAAATAGTAAAATCATTAGCTCCATCAATTTTTGCTGATTCCTGTAAGGCATATGGCAATCCATCCATAAAGGACCGAACAATGATGATATTGAAGGCATTAACCATACCAGGCAATACATACACCCAGAATGTATCGATTAAGCCTAAATCTCTCATAAGCATATATCCAGGAATTAATCCACCTGAGAAATACAAGGTTAAAACCAAGATCGTTGAAACAAATTTACGTCCACTAAAATCAGCACGACTTAAAGTAAAAGCCACCATTGCTGATGATAATACTCCAAGTACAGTCCCGATTATGGTACGAAGTGTTGAATTAACAAATCCTGTTACCAAATTATCGTACTGAAAAATAGTTTTATAGTTTTCCAGCGTAAACTCTCTTGGGAATATCGTAATTCCCCCTCGAATCGTGTCATTCGACTCATTAAAGGATATAGCCAATACATTCAAAAATGGATATAGGGTAACGACGAATACAAGTGTTAGAAAGATATAATTACAAATATCGAATATTCGGTCGTCCCGGCTGGGTCTCACGTTAACTCCTTTGCTACTCACTATCTCACCCCATTACATTACACTTTGGTTTGTAAATCTCTTGAAAATGCCATTTGCTAAGAATAATAAAATGATGCTGACTAAAGAATTGAATATCCCAATTGCCGTACCATACGAGAATCTTCCAAGACCAATACCGTAGTTTAAGGCATATAAATCTAAAACCTCTGCATAATCAACAACAGTAGCATTACCCAGCAAGAATTGTTTTTCGAAGCCAATGGAAATCAAATGACCAATCGATAAAATCAAAACAACCAAGATGGTCGGCCGAATACCCGGTAAGGTAATATGCCATATTTGCCTCAAACGGCTTGCTCCATCCACCTTTGCTGCTTCATATAATTGAGTGTCAATTCCAGCCATGGCCGCTAAAAAGATGATTGAGTTCCAGCCCATCTCTTTCCAAAGGTCGGATAATGTAACAATGATCCAGAATAAATTTCCCTGTGTCATAAATTGATAGGGTTCATCCAAAATACCTGTTGTAGTCAACAACTGATTGATGGCTCCCCCATCGACCGAAAGCATTTTTGTTACAATCCCTGCTACTACAACCCAAGAAACAAAGTGAGGAAGGTATGATACAGTTTGGATCGTTTGTTTAAATGCCTTCTTACGTATTTCATTAATACAAATGGCAAATATAATAGGGATAACAAATCCAAGTATCAGACCCATTAAGCTCATTGCAAGCGTATTACGTAAAGCAAGAAAAAACCTCTCGTCCTGAAAAAGTGCAATAAAGTGGTCAAATCCCACCCATTCCTGTTCCATAAATGATCTGGCTGGCTTGAAATTTTGAAAAGCCATTGTCCAACCCCATAAAGGGATATAGTTAAAAACAAACACCCACGCAACAAATGGCAATGACATAAGGTACAAATACTTTTGATTTTTTATTGACGTCCACATTCTTTGCGTTCTTGTAGGAGCTGCCTTCATAATTGTATGCGCTTTCTTTTCTGCCGTCTGCATTGATACCTCCCCCTTTTCTTACATTAATGATAACCGAATCAAAAAGGTGGAAATACCATACAGATTTAGGAGAAAATCAGGTGAAAATTTTAGATATGCAGTTCATATATATGCAAGGTAAAATAAAAAAGCCAAAGCATTCATCAACAAAGCTTTGGCAAGGTACTATTACCCAGTATGATTTCGGTAGGCAGAAGGTGAGATCCCTTCATATTTTTTGAACTTTCTATGAAAATAATCAACATCGGCATACCCAATTTTTTCGGCAACCTCATAAACCTTTAAACCTTTTTGTAATAATATTTTTCCATTTTCAATACGGACCTTATCTAAATACGTATTAAAATATTCACCGGTATAATTTTTAAATAATTTTCCAAGATAGGCACTATTATAATTGAATACCACAGCAAGACTTTCCAACCGGAGATTTTGATTATAATTCTTATGAATTAAATCAATCATTTTCTTCATTTGTGTGCCGGTCAACCCATTATCAATTCTTTTTATAATAGACTCAAACTGTTGAAAAATATATTCGATTAAGTCAGACATAGTTTCGATTTTATAAATATCAGTGGCACAATCATTAACCTTCATTGAATCTAAACCAATGGAAGAATTTAATTGCAACAGCTTATTCATTGTATGGGTATAGATGTAAATAAACTGTTTCTTTATTTGCTGTTCCGAAAAATCTCGATGCATCATTTCTCTTCCAAGTTCATCTATAACAGTTCTGCAAGTATCAATATTAACAACATCTATCGCATAATAAAGGCGGTTTAAATATTCATCTAGCAGTAGTTCTTCTTTTAAAATCCCATGGGCGCTATCCAACTCTTTTCTATGGC
Source organism: Pradoshia sp. D12 (assembly GCF_008935075.1). Lineage (NCBI taxonomy): Bacteria > Bacillati > Bacillota > Bacilli > Caryophanales > Bacillaceae > Pradoshia > Pradoshia sp. D12. Next base: position 3,124,914 of record NZ_CP044545.1, read on the forward strand.
TCTTTGTTAATATTTGTCCTTTTTCAAAATAAAATTGATGTTTAATCAAGGTAAGTGCTGTTTGATAGGATTCCTGTATACCGTATACACTCGGCATAAATTCTCCCAATGCAATACTTTTACAAAACGGATGAATCTGTTTCATTAATTTTTGCTTGATCATGTCAGTCCGAGAAATAAATGAATAATCTGATCTCAAATAAACAGCTGCATACCCATTTATCGTAAAAACAACGCCCTTTTTACAATCCTCGAAGAAGGATACTAACTCTGATTTTATTTTTTTCTGCCCATTCTCATAGCACTGAATTAATAAAATTTGACATCCGCTATCCTCCAATTCAAACTTATGAAGATTTTCTTGAACATTAGCCATTTCTTTAAAATCATTCAGACATAAGGAAGCGAGAAATTCATCCCTTTCGTGACAGTACTCAGCCTGAATCAAACTGGACCATTGTTTCCTTTCCTCAATATTTTGACGCAAGTCAATCAGGTACTGAATCAACTCCTCCTCGTCAATTGGCTTAAGCAAATAACCCGCTGTTTTTGCTTTGATTGCCCTTTTGGCATAAGCAAAATCTGAATAGCCACTCAGAACAATAAAAGAAATATCATTATCCTCTGCACGTATTAACTCAATAAGGGAAATACCATCCATCTCTGGCATACGAATATCTACAATCATTAAATCGGGTTTACACCGGCAGTATTCCTCATAGCCTTCCTTTCCATTTCTAGCCAATGCAATGATTCGAAAACCGTATTCCTCCCAATTGATCAGAGTTTTTAAGCCTTCACGAATCATAGGTTCATCGTCAACAATCAATACATTAAACATGGCTATCTCTCCCTATTGGAATTCTAAATTGTATAACGGTTCCTTTATTAAGCTCACTTTGAATAGAAAGACCATATTCTTCTCCATAAATGAGCACCATCCTTTGATGGACATTCCTCAGCCCTATATGTTTCCCCTCTTCTTGATGGTTAATGGATTGAAGAATATCCATTAACCTCTGTTCCGAAATACCAATCCCATTATCAGAAACGATGATTTCTAAATCACACTCTTTTTTCTCGATTGTCACCCACACTTTTCCACCGTTATCTAATAAATCGAATCCATGAATAACAGCATTTTCAACCAAGGGCTGAATGATTAATGGCTGAATCAGCACGGTCAAAGCTTCTTCTTCTATATCCAGCTCATATTCCAACCTGTCCTGATAGCGGAATTTCTGTATTTGCAAATAGAGATTCACCATTTCCAATTCTTTTGACAGAGGAATTTTTTGACCCTGAATCTCCAAGCTGTGGCGCATCATTCTGCCAAGCATTTTTACAACATTCGCCACATCCTTCGCTCCCTCCATATGGGCTTTCATCCGAATAGACTCTAATGTGTTAAATAAAAAATGCGGGTTTATCTGGCTGGCCATCATTTTAATTTTGATTTCATTTTGCCTAATTTCCAACAGACTTTTCTGCCTATTCGTTTCCTCCACCTTGGCAATGAGCTCTCGCAGATTTGCCACCATTCGATTAAATTGCTTGGATAATGTACCAATTTCATCTTCCCCATCCACTTCAATCATGCTTGATAAATCACCGGCTGAAACCAAATCTATTTGCTTGCTCAATTTAGAAACCCGCTTAGAATAAAGGATTGATACAATGGAAATTAATACGCCAGCTAATGTAAATCCAAGCAGGGTAACAAAAAAACCCATCATACTGATGTTATTGGCATCTTTCATCATTTGGTCTTCTGTCATAACTGATATAATCCGTAAATGATCTTGACTTTGTTCCAGTAAGGAATCCTCCATAACCACAGATTTTTTGCCATTTAATTTACCTTCATAAACTTTGAATCCATCCTCTTCACTTACCTTTTCTAATGAAGGGATGACACTGGAAAGCTTTTGTCCCATATGCTTTTTCTGATTGGAGGCTACAATATTATTCTCCTCATCAACAATCATTGCCCTCAGGGTCTCCTGATTCAATATCCATTCCAACTCTGAAGTATTCACTGTTATAACAAGCGCCCCGTATGTATTAGTCTTAAGAAAATTAATACGTCTCACAAGTGATAAATAGGGCCCATTATCCTTAGTTGAATCATTGACGTAATACCATCTCATTAAATCAGGATTTTTCGTTGTTTCCTGATACCATTCTTCTTTTTTTACCTCTTCATCAATAGGTATAAATTCCCAATTATTTAACATCGTTGGATTATCCATGAAAAATCGAATTGTCGAGATTTCATTATAGTATTCAAGGTAATATGTAAATAGCTTATAATTTTCATAGGCTTCTACAACCTGATAACGCGAATCATAAGAGGTATTTGCGACCGTATCCAGCTGCTGATCAAACTGAAGGTTGTCAGATATATAGATTGGTACTTTTAAAACCTCAGCCGTTCTCTTTTTCATTCGTTCCATATTCATTTTCGATTCACTGATGGCGTCTTCAATAGCTCCATTTCGCAATTGCTGAGTTAAATATAGACCAACTATACTAATCGGAATCGCTACCAGAATAACCAGGGATATAATCAACTTATCTCTTAATTTCATATTATTTAATTTGCGAGTAATATACGCTATCATCAACGAACCTCCAACAAATAGTAAGCGCTTACATATATAAATATATTATACATGAGATTTTTTAAAGAATTTTCCAAATAAAGTGGTATATTTTTTATGATTTTTCATGTCATAATTAGTGATTACGCAAAACCTCACGGTAATAACTCCCATTTATTTTATATTTATCCACATGCTCACTCTATACCAATTATCGATAAACGTAAAAAAACACTATATTTGACTATAGTGTTTTTTGTCTCTTATTACTCTATTGTTAGCCAATGAATAGCCACTTCATCTTTAAATAAGAGATAGATATCTTCTACCTTGTCCTCTTCGATGTCCATGAATGATTTTTCCACTGTAGTCCAAGCTTGATACCCACCTGTACTTGGAGCTTGAAGGGTACATAAAAGCTTTCCATTCGGCTTACATGTCCTCACTTCAATATCGGTTTGCTTTCCGCCATTGGCCAAACGTATTTTCATCATTCTGTTATTTGCTTTTATTTTAACGTCTTTATACATAATCCAACCACTAGAGCCAATACTTTGAATTGCATGCCGTCCTTCTAAGCACTCAACCATTTTGACTGAGTAATAATCATCATAATGAACAGAGTTTACTTTGCCCTTCAATGTTCTTTCTGTACGGGTTTCTCCTGTTATTTCAACTGTTTTTTCCAACTGAATAGCTTTGGATGAACTGCCCAGCATGACTGTATATGTTCCATCCTCCAATAGAAAACGTTCTTCTGCCACATCCCAGTATGCCAGATCCTTTACCTCTATTGATAAGATTATTTTTTTAGTCTCTCCGCCTTTAATATGCACCCGTTCAAAGTCCCTTAACGTTTTAATAGGCCGAATTACTTTAGACTGATTACACCGCACATACAACTGGACCACTTCATCACCATCCAGATCACTTCTATTGCTGATCTCTGCTGTCACATGTAAAACTTCTTCTTTCGTTACACTTTCTTTCGATAGTTCCAAATTTTTATATTCGAACTGTGAATAAGATAATCCATGTCCAAAAGGGTACAATACTTCCCCATCAAAATACTGATAGGTACGCTTTCCTTTTATGATGTCATAATCCATAATTTCAGGCAGCTGATTGACAGATTGATACCATGTCATTGGTAAACGTCCCGCTGGATTATAATCCCCAAACAACACATCAGCTATTGCACGGCCTAGTTCCGGTCCTGCATGAGATGTATATATAATGGCAGGAACATGTGCATTAACCCAGTTAACAGCATAAGGATAGCTTCCAACAATAACAACGACAGTATTGGAATTAACCTTAAGTACTTCTTGGATGAGCCTTTCCTGAGCAGGCGGCAATGTCAAATCCGGACGATCAATGCATTCCTTTCCATTTATAAAAGGATTATTACCAGCAAAAATGATAGCTGTATCTGCTTTGCTTGCCTCTTCCACAGCTTTTTGGATACCATCCTCGGTTATGTTATAGGAGAACAATGCGGCAGGCATACCTTCGGCCTGAATAATGGATCCATCATCAGACAATTGGATAGGCTGCTTATCCCAGGAAAGAATCTCCATGCTTTCTTCCTTTTGAGAAAAAGTAAATACTTCTTTTACAAACCACCCTTTTGCTTCATCAGCGGTAGCCTTTAAATGAAGATCGTCATCTACGGTAATGAATTTGCCATTTTTCTCAGAGCGAAGCGTCTCACTCCCCCATCCCCAGTCCGTATGAATCAATACATCTCCTTCATTCTCACTTGCAAGCAAGAAGCCGGTATCAGGGTTAACCCCTATCGATTTTCCGCTTTCCGTAATACTGAGCCTTATGCGATTGCTTCCATCAGCGTAGGGAATTGTTTCACCGATTTTTCCCTTGATACCTTTAAGCGGTGTGATTGAATAAGGTGGTGTACCGCTGTACCAATCGGTTAACACTTCATCTGCCAAAGGACCGATTACGGCAACCTTTTTATTTTTCAATGGAAGGATTCCATTATTTTTAAGCAATACAATAGATTCCCGGGCAGCCTTCAAAGATAGCTCATAATGCTCCTTACTGGCTAATTTTTCTGCAGAAACATATGAATAAGGATTCTCCCCATCAGAATCAAACTCACCAAGACGAAATCTCACCCTAAAGGTGTTGCAAAGAGCCTTATCCAAATCTTCTTCCAATAGATATTCCTGTTCCAAAGCATCACGGATGGCTCGTACCGTTATGTCCTTATCATCTGTGATATTGTCAATTCCATTTTTAATGGAGTATGCAACCGCCTTTGAATAGGATTCAACATAGTGATGCTCATTAACTGAACCAAGTACATCTCCAGCATCACTTACAACAAAGCCATCCATTCCCCATTCCTTTTTTATAATCTCGTTAACATCAGGATTCATATTACATAAAGTTCCATTAACAGCATTATAGGCAGTCATGATCGATTGTGCTTTTCCTTCTTTAATTTGCCTTTCAAAAGCTTTCAGATAATATTCATTTAAATTACGGGGATCGAGACTGACTGAGCACTCTCCACGGTTAACCTCGTTATTATTTCCCAGAAAATGCTTTAATGTAGCGGCTGTCTTCAAATAAAATGGATGTTCCCCCTGCATACCCTTGATTAATTCTGTTGTCAGTTTACCAGTTAAGCAAGGATCTTCCCCATAGGCCTCTTCGGTTCTACCCCATCTTGGATCCCTTTCCATATCAACCGTTGGAGACCAAATTGTTAATCCATTATGTTCTGGATCCTTTTGATAAAAAATTCTCGCCTCATCTCCAATGACAGAGCCAATTTCCTTCATTAGATTTACATTCCATGTACAGGCCAAGCCGATATTTTGCGGGAACACGGTAGCTTCCCCCAGCCAAGCAATACCATGAGCTCCTTCTGTTCCATGCTTATATTTTTTTATTCCCAATCTCGGAACAGCATCTTGGTACTGACACATTTGATTAATTTTTTCTTCCAATGTCAGCTGAGACACCAGATCTTTCACCCTGTCCTCTAGTAAAGCTTTTATATTCTGAAAGAGATATGTATATTCCGTCTTCATCTTCAACTCCAACTCCCATCAACAGATTCTTTTTCTACGCAAAAACAAATAATAGCCTTTCATTTAGGTTGTTTTTTCTTCTATTGTGTCTAAGCCACTATCTCTAGTTTGATTTTGATAGTGTATGGTTTTCTCAATAATCCGATAGAAAAAGCTAAAGGATAAAAACGCCAATATCGTTCCGGTAAAGAATGGCCATAAAAACGTAAAACCAATGCTAATATAAATTAATATCGCAGTGACCATGACTACCCCAAGGGTTGAAATCGGTCGTCCAACGGACATGATGAAAGAATTTTTGATAGATTGTAAGAGCCGATCGTGAATATGAACGGTATAGCAGCAAAAATATAAAGTCCATGTTAGGAGAATCATCGTAAAAAAAGCATAGAGAACAAGAAATATAACGGACTGTTGACTGACAAAACTAATATAATTCATAATCCAGCCAGCCCACATAAGGGTAAACACGATTCCCCCTATGAAACTCCTGAAATAGTTTTCCTTATAATAACGAAGAAAGGAAGTGGCAATCGGAATATCGCTTTCTCCCATCACCCATTTCCGTACAACTCCAAACAAAGCGACAGTGGAAGGGAAAGAGAAAATTGGCACTAACCCCATGATTAAAAGAAGAATATACGTGATATTTAAATGTTCAGCATTCAATAAGCTTAAACAAAAATATAAAACAGGAAGATTTAAGAAAATCCATATGATATTTGACCAAGCCAGTCTGACAACCCATAAGCATACTCGATATGTCCCACCCAAAACTCCTGAATTCATTACCCGTCCCTCCTTATTCCTTTTGTTTAAATGTAAGTGTAGTATTTTCTCCTGCTTTTAAATTTATTTTCCATGTATCTCTTTGATTATTGTTTAAAAACCAATTTCCTTTTTCTTCTTCAATTGAAAGAGAGATTTCCTGATTTATATCTGAAAGTAAGGTACAGGAAAGAATTCCTTCTTCCAAATCCCACTCCATAGTCGATATCTTCATTCGTTTACGACATAAAATGCCCTCGACTGCTCCCTTTGTTAAGTTCTTAGGGATAGCTGGCAGCAATTCAAGTTTCCCAGGCAATGAAAAAACCAGGAGATTTACCAGAAGCTCAGGAATACATCCATTTGCATCAACATTAAACACATTAAAATGGTCATAATGAGCTGTCATTAAACTAGGATAGATAGCTCCGCCAGCTGCCATCATCCGGATAATATCAATCACAACATCTCCCATTCCTAATCTGGCAGCCGATAATCCTGCATGCATACGGCCATGAGACGAGGTATCGGTGTCAGGGTTATATAGCCAATGTTCCATTTTTAGCTCCAATGCCCGTTTGGATGCCTCCCAAAGTTCAGGAGTCTCGGTATCGGAAAATTCATAGCTTTGAAAAAGCGGATATAGGTGAGAAAAATGCCGATGGTTATAGTTATCATCATGATCCCATACAGCCCACTCCTTCAATGCCCCATCCTCATTAATCAGGTACGGCGGCATTTTTTCTATCATTTGCTGCCAATGATGTATAGATTCTTGATAAATTCCAAGCTCCCTGCAAGCCTCGATTGTATGATTTAAAACCTCTTTCGCTACGGCAATATCCTGAGTACTATTAAACGCGATTCCATTTTCAGCGGAATAAGAGGGATTAAAGACATATATTCCTTCTTCCTCATATAAAAAGTCCTCATAAAAGGCTATGATTTCTAACATAAACGGTAATGCATGTTCTCGTAGGAACTGCTGATTTCCAGTATACAAATAATAGTCATACAGCCAATGAGCAAGCCATCCTCCCCCGCACGTCCAAAAAGCGCCAAAAAACGTATCGCATTCTCGATCTCCCCAGGAAGATTCTCCCCAGTGCAAATGCCTTCCATGGCTTGAAGCCCGAACACCTGAGAGAATGCCTCTACATCCAAAGAGCATCCTGGCATTATAACGAAAATCTTCCATATAAGAATCGAGCAGGGCTGTATATGGGTGAATGCCTTCAAGCATATTACAGCTAAAAACAGAAGCCATGGCCAATTGCAAATTAGTATCTAACGTATAATCAGATGACCAGGAAGGCTCCCATGTTCCCGTCCATATCCCCTGAAGATTTGGCGGACGTACACCGGCACTGCAGATAAACATATATCTTCCTGCATCAAATAATCTCTCTAATAATGCCGGTGGTACACTGGAAGTTTCCTTAACATCCGCCAGTAGTTGATCGGTACTCCAGCCTCTTTTTTCTCCGCCATTTAAATTTAAGGAGACACGGTTAAAGACTTCTGAGTGTTTTACTTGATGGGAATCGAATAATGCTTCATATGTATCGGAAAAACCGCAAAATAAGGACGATACCTCTCTCACCATATCTTCATTGTGTTCGGCGAATGGAATAATTTTCATTAATATCAGTAACTTACTGGCATTCCTTGCTTCAATTGAAGTAGGCGTGCACTGTATCGTTCCATCACAATTTTTTATGTGCACAAAGGTATAGTATCCGCCTTTTCCATGTACGTAATCATGAGTTCCAACTAACACGTCATTAGGGAGGCATTCATATCTAGACTTTATTAAAGGATGATTGTTTTCATCTATGGTTAAACAAGTTAACGGCAGATGTTCATCCATTTTAATACTTAATGCTATAAGCTGATCGGTTCTTGAGGAAAAAAGGCGGCGCTGAAACCTATTTCCATCATTCTCCCATGAAGAACCAATCTCTCCCTTTTCAAAATCTGTATAACGGCAGTATTCACGCAATCCTTCCGTTTGGCTTTGTTCAATATTTAGAAAGAATCCAGGATGGAATGGGTCTGTGTCCACGATTGTATGTCCCAGTTCTTCCCCTTTTTCAATAAAGAATTGATGGGATGCTCTATAACCATCACTCTTGCTGATTCTTCTCACATCTTCTAAATAAAAGGACATATCTGGCATGGTCTGTGGCGAGCCGGTTGGAAGAAATAATTCCGCATGGTTCACAATAATCGTTTCCTTGTGTGGCTGCCCAAAATGTATGGCTCCTAGCTCTCCATTTCCACATACATTCGCAAATTCCCACTTATCAGCAGGCTTATCGCTATATGTCCAATGCCTGCTGAAGCCTCTCAATGGTTCACTTCCCACTTTCCTTCACCCCATTCTTACTAAGAAGAGGACAGCTTCCTGTCCTCTCTCCATTAAATCTTAGATAAAATAACAACATCTCTGCCTGAGATTGCTATTGAACCGGAGTATTCCCGTTGATGAATCAAATCAAAATAGGAGTCATCCACCTGAATCATTTCCTCATTTTCATTATGGTTCAATATAAAAATGATCTCTTCACCATTCTTTTCGCGTTTTGATACTTCAACTCCTTTTGGAGCAGTAAGCACCGGCTTCACATTTCGCTCTCTGCATACATTTGCCAGGAAATCACGAAGAAACTCAGGATCCACACTGGATGCAATATAGTAGGCATACCCATTACCATATTGATTCCGAGTAACTGCTGGCATTCCTTTATAAAAATCTTCACCATAGAAAGCTAATGCCTCAGCCCCTTCAAGGTGGAGAAGATCACAAAGCAATGAACATGAATAGGATGGCTGGTATATATCTTTTTGAGAGGAAGCCATTAAAATATGATTCGTTTTTCCAGGCGGCAAAGCATCAATTTCTTCCACCCAAATCCCAAGTAAATGACGCAAATGGCCTGGATATCCTCCTCCTATGACTAAATCATGTTCATCGACTATGCCGCTGAAAAAAGTAGTGATAAAGGAACCCCCATTTTCAGTAAACGCTTCCGCTTTCTCTTTAAAACCAGCCTTGGTCATATAGAGAACGGGCGCAATGACAACCTCATACGAGTTAAAATCATCATTCTCAGCTATGATATCAACCTGAATATTTTGCTCAAATAACGCATGATAAAATTTCCATACCTCTTGTTCATAATTCAAATCTCTGCTTGGACCACTTGAAAGTTCCACGGCCCACCAGTTATCCCAGTCAAAAACAATCGCGACTTTCGCTTTCACTCTTGAATCGATAATTGTATCCCCAAGTGCAGTCAATTCTTTCCCCAGCTCAGCGCACTCTTTAAATACACGTGTATGTTCGTGTCCGGCATGATCAATTACGGCTCCATGGAATTTTTCACAGGCGCCAATAGAGCGACGAATTTGGAAAAACATCACACTATCTGCTCCATGAGCGACAGCCTGAAGACTTTGCAGGCGCATGACACCAGGCCGCTTTAGCGCATTATATGGCTGCCAATTTGTTACACTCGGTGTTTGTTCCATTAACATGAACGGTTCTCCTTGCTTCAACCCTCGCATTAAATCATTCCGCATTGCTTCCTTACTTACCGGAGATCCTACCTCAGGATAATTATCCCACGAGATAATATCCATATAGTTCGCCCACTTTTGATAATCTAACGGCTTGTATGTTCCCATTAAATTAGTGGTTACCTTTATATCAGGAGTGTATTTTTTGATAATGTCATATTCCAATTTATAGCATTCCAGCATACTATCAGAGTTAAAACGGCGATAATCGAGTGAAATCCCCTGAAAGGCTGTGTAATCTGAGTTTCCTAAATGCTCACTTAAATTATTTGGCAGGACAATTTCATCCCAGTCATAGAATGTATGTCCCCAAAATCGTGTATTCCAGACCCGATTTAATTCATTCAACGTGTTATATTTTCTTCTCAGCCAAACTCGAAATGCCTTTTCACAGTTTTCACAATAACAATCCCCTCCATATTCATTAGAGACATGCCATAGTGTGAGAGCAGGATGGTTTTGATAACGCTTAGCAATTTCCTCTACTAGTCTTGCTGAAAAGTGGCGGTAGGAAGAACTGTTCGGACAAGAATTATGGCGTAATCCAAATTTTCGTTTTCTGCCATCAAAATCCACACGTAACAAATCATTATACTTCCTGGCCATCCAAGCTGGATGAACAGCCGTACTTGTTGCTAAACATGCATAAATCTTATTTTCTGCCAACAAATCCATCACTCTATCAAGCAATGAGAAATCGTATTCATCCTCTTTAGGCTGCAGCATAGCCCAGGCAAATACATTAATTGTCATGATGTCTATATCTGCGAGTCTTGTAATCCGCATATCCTCCTGCCAAATCTCTTCAGGCCATTGTTCAGGATTATAATCTCCGCCATAAACAATTTTTTTAATTTGTTGGTGAATCATAGTTCAATCACTACCCTATTTTCATTTGGATGGATACATACACCCTGTTCTGTTTCTATACTTTCCCCGCCCTTAACAGCTAAGACGCTTTTTCTATTTCGAATGACGAGTGAATATGGTTTGGAAACTCTCTCCCCTTCTACGATTAACGTATTACCTGAGCGGGAAATCGTAATCCTGCACACATTCTCACCATTTTGGTTATAGATATGTGAGTTTACGGTTTTACCTTCTTCCAGTTCAAATAAATGAAAAGTTACTTCCTCTGCATAATCATAAACTGCTGTAGAATCAACAGAGCCTACCGCAATAAGAGAGTTTGGTTTTGCCATTAATGGTAATGTCATATACCCATGTTCCTCCGCCTGCCATGTTCCTCCGTCGACGACCTCATTTGTCAGGAAGTTTGTCCATTTACCCTTTGGCAAATAGTATGTTACTTTTCCATCTTCATTAAAGATTGGAGCAACTAATAGAGAATCTCCTAACATATATTGGCGATCTAAATAATGGCACGATTCATCCTCCATATATTCAAGGATCATAGGCCTCATCATAGGAACACCGGTTTCCGCTGACTCACGTGCCATTCTGTATAAATAAGGCATTAATGAATTTTTTAATTTTGTAAAAGTTCGTGTGACATCCACCGCTTCTTCATCATAGATCCAAGGAACCTTATATTCAGTATTACCATGATAACGGCTGTGAGAGGATAACAAGCCAAATTGAGTCCAACGCTTATACAAATCAGGTGTAGCTCCATGTTCAAAGCCCGCAATATCATGGCTCCAGTAACTAAATCCTGATAAGCCGAAAGACAAGCCCCCTCGTAATGATTCTGCCATTGATGGATAAGTGGACCAGCAATCTCCGCCCCAATGGACAGGGAATTTCTGGCTTCCAACAGAAGCTGATCGGGCAAAGACAGCTGCTTCTCCCTTTCCAAGCTTTCTTTCTAATAACTCATAGACGATTTTGTTATATAAATACGTATAGTAATTATGCATTTTCTGCGGGTCAGAACCATCATGATAGACAACATCCGTAGGAATCCGCTCACCGAAATCTGTTTTAAAGCTATCTACCCCCATATCAATTAAAGCTTCAAGCTTTTCCTCAAACCATTTGCATGCTTCAGGATTGGTGAAATCTACAACCGCCAACCCCGGCTGCCACTTATCCCATTGCCAAACATGTCCATCCTTACGCTTAATGAAATAACCATTTTCCAGTCCCTCTTTAAATAATGGAGATTTCTGTCCGATATATGGATTAATCCACAAACAGATTTTTAACCCTTTATCCTTCAGCCTTTTCAACATGCTTTCCGGTTCAGGAAAAACGCGCTTATCCCACTCAAAATTACACCATTCAAATTCCTTCATCCAAAAGCAATCAAAATGAAAAACATCCAATGGAATATCTCTTTCCAGCATTCCATCGATAAAATGATTTACAGTCTCTTCGTCATAATCTGTTGTAAATGACGTACTTAACCATAGACCAAATGTCCATGCCGGTGGTAGGCTTGGCTTCCCCGTTAAAGTTGTATACTTTTCTAGTACATCCTTCATTGTCGATCCATTTATAATAAAATACTCCAGGCTTTCACCTGGTACACTAAATTGTGCTTTAGAGACTTTTTCTGATCCAATCTCAAATGATACTTTCTCTGGATGGTTCACAAAAACTCCATAGCCTTTATTACTTAGATAAAGCGGTATATTTTTATAAGCTTGTTCACTGCTTGTACCGCCATCTTCATTCCATATATCAACCGTTTGTCCATTTTTCACAAACGGTGTAAACCTTTCTCCTAATCCATAGATTAATTCCCCAACATCTAATGTTAATTGTTCTCGCATATAGGGCTCTTTTTTATCAGTCAAAATATAGCTCATCCCCATACTTTGACTGGATACAATTCGTTCATCCCCAGAAAAGAAATCAATATTCCAATCCCCTTTTTTTCTAATAGAAGCCCGCAGATTTCCGCTCTGATACGATATCTCTTCATCCGCTTCCTCTATATAAACGTCTGGATTCTGTTTTGCCAGTTCAAATTCCGGCCCTCTCATCGGTGCTCCAATATGATGAAGCAGTTTGACAGAAATAACATCCTCAAGAGGTGAAGATAAAACAATGGTCATTAACCCTCCGTCCAATGTTTTTCCTCTATGTAGAATTTTTGTAAACGGAGCAAAAATCGATAGTTTATTATCATCCTTTTCCACATCGTAGACTTCCATTGGATAATGAAGCTGATAGCCTTCCTTATCCAGCCAATTCCCATTGCTAAATTTCATATATAATCACCCTTTTCAAAAATTGAGTTGCAGCATACCTCTTTAAAAAAGTAGATCAAAAAATCGAATTTGAGTAATCTGATTAGAATGAGCCAATTGCATTTACCTGTTACTAAATTATTAGAACTTTCATCTGTCGAACAAAATTAATGCGCTTACATTTTTTTGTATCAACTAGCTCTCTTCCATTTTACAGAGGGAAATCAGGAGTGAACACCCTGTGAATTAAAGAAAAAATCAGGACAAAATTAGATAGAATGGCGAAAAGTGCCTAGAGGCTGAGTTTGCAGTAATCTTATTATTATTAGATAGTTGTTCATCATGGGGATAAGGATAATGGGGAAAACCAGCTTTTAACCCTCTTTCAAGTTTGAAGGTAAATCATGAAACAGTACAATAGAGCATGATTCCTTTTCCTCTTGGCACCTTAAAATTCAAGTATAAAAAAGAAGAGCATAGGCGCTCTTCTTTATAGCCAATTATTATTTAGATCTCAAAAAGGGCCTATCCAAATTCGGATAGGCCCCTTATCATCTAGAGTTTTATTTCAATTCACCTTTAATCAAAGTCAAGAACTCATCAAATGGCATAGTCTCTGATTTCTGTTCTCCATACTTACGAACGTTAACATTACCATTTTCTTGTTCCTGATCTCCCACCACAAGCATGTAAGGGATTTTCAGCATTTGAGCTTCACGAATCTTATAGCCCATTTTTTCATCGCGTAGGTCTACTTCTACACGTAAACCTGCACGTTGAAGGCTCGCTTCAATTTCTTTTGCATAATCAAGATGAACATCCGGAGATACTGGAATAACCTGAACCTGAACTGGTGCTAACCAAGTAGGGAAAGCTCCTTTGTATTCCTCAATTAAGAACGCAACGAAACGTTCCATTGTTGAAACAACCCCACGGTGAATAACAACTGGGCGATGCTGTTTGCCGTCTTCTCCAACATACGTAAGGTCAAAACGTTCAGGAAGCAAGAAGTCAAGCTGTACTGTGGAAAGAGTCTCATCTTTGCCAAGCGCTGTTTTAACTTGAACATCCAATTTAGGTCCGTAGAAAGCCGCTTCGCCTTCTGCTTCGAAATAGTCAAGACCCATCTCATCCATCGCTTCTTTCAGCATGGATTGAGCTCTTTCCCACATTGCATCATCATCAAAGTATTTTTCCTTATCAGCCGGATCACGGTAAGAAAGACGGAAGGAATAATTCTCCATACCGAAGTCTTTATACACTTCCAGGATCAAAGTAACAACACGTTTGAATTCATCTTTAATTTGGTCAGGGCGTACAAATACGTGAGCATCATTTAATGTCATTCCACGTACCCGTTGCAGGCCTGCCAACGCACCGGACATTTCATATCTATGCATCATACCCAATTCAGCAATCCGAATTGGAAGCTCACGATAGCTGTGAATATCGTTTTTATAAATCATCATATGATGCGGGCAGTTCATTGGACGAAGAACCAGCTGTTCATTATCCATATCCATTACTGGGAACATATTCTCCTGATAGTGATCCCAGTGGCCGGAAGTTTTATAGAGGTCAACACTTCCCATGATTGGTGTATACACATGGTCATAGCCAAGCTTTTGTTCCTTATCCACAATATAGCGTTCAATGACGCGGCGAATCGTTGCACCTTTTGGAAGCCATAACGGAAGGCCTTGTCCAATTAATTGAGAGTTCATGAATAAATCAAGCTCTTTCCCAATTTTACGGTGATCACGTTCTTTCGCTTCTTCTAACAGACGTAAATGCTCGTCCAAATCTTCTTTCTTGAAGAATGCAGTTCCATACACACGTTGAAGCATTTTATTATCGCTGTCTCCACGCCAGTAGGCACCCGCAATATTCAATAGCTTAAATTCTTTAATTTTGCCAGTTGAAGGTACATGAACACCTCGGCAAAGGTCAAAGAATTCACCTTGTTCATAAATCGTTACAGTTTCCTCTTCAGGAATCGCATCAATCAATTCCAGCTTATACTCATCGCCAATTTCTTCAAATAGACGCTTCGCTTCAGCACGGCTGACTTCTTTACGAACAATATCAATATTCGCATTAATGATTTTCTTCATTTCTTTTTCGATTAAAGGAAGGTCTTCCGGTGTAATGGATTTCTCTAAATCCATATCATAATAGAAGCCGCCTTCAATTACTGGGCCTACACCGAATTTAACATCTTTATAAATTCGTTTAACTGCCTGTGCCAATAAATGCGCTGTACTATGGCGCAATACTTCAAGGGCTTCCGGTTGATCCGGAGTCACAATCTCTACTGAAGCATCCTCTGTAATTGGTCGGCGCAAATCATATAATGCTCCGTTTACCTTTCCTGCAATTGCTTTTTTCTTTAATCCAGAACTAATGGAAGAAGCAATTTGCTCAGTTGTAATTCCAGATTCAAATTCCTTTACCGCACCATCTGGAAATGTAATTTTGATCATTTCAGCCATGTGAGCCACTCCTTTTTCTACATAATAAAAAGCCCGTCCCTAATAAATTAAGGGACGAGCTATTGTATACTAAACAAACCCGCGGTTCCACCCAAATTCCGGTGCTGATGGTTCAGCTTTTCCGGCACTTGTATCTTTTAACGGAGTTCCCGTCAGCCAATAATCACCCAAATATGTTTTCCTGGCTGAAGTTCAAAGGCGGTAAGCATTTCAAGTCTATGAGGAAGCTTGCAGCCACTGGCTTCCCTCTCTGTTCACAGCTTTTTAAAACACTCATGTCCTTATCGTAACCTATCGATTATAAACTTGTATGTAGGTTATTATAAAAGCTTATGAGGACAAAAGCAAGTCACTTTCTATTCTTTTATCATTATGAACGCTCTTCTACCTTTTTAACCTGTTCATGGAAGTAACTGATTCGGAATAAAAGGATTCTTTCCTCGAAAATTTTCCTCAATGTAGTGATTACACGATTATCCTCATCATCCGCATAAATATGAATTCGTTTCGGTGCTAAGGAAACCAGCGGTGCAATGGTGTTTGAATCAATAAACATAGGATTCTCAGCCATCAATTTACGGTCAATCACTTTAAGAATATCTTGTTTAGAAATTGGCTCAAAATATCGATTATAAAATTGAAATTCTTCATGATAAACTAAATGAATTTCATCAATCTGTGAATTCCGCTCCTCTATCAATCGTCTTAGCACAGAGATAAATTCCTGATAATCCTGCTCAAGCTTATACTCATCAATCGCAAATCCAACTAATGTAACAAGCGATTCATGGATATCCCTTAAACGGAAATTCCATAAGGATCGAAACGAAAAATCAATTCTTTGTTTAACTACTTCCTGCAGGAGATACTTGACTTGTTTTTTTAATTGTTCTGAAAGGTGATGGCTACAGCAGTAGGCAGCTTCACCATCCCACATGAGCAATGCGATTTCTGCAATCTGGCTAATTTCATCTTCATCCTCATATAAAAAGCGTTCCCGAATCACATCCCGAATTTTGCATTCCAGATGATAGGTAGAGAAAAATGTATATAAAGCATCAATGAGTGCGTGACAAAAAATTTCCTCCTGATCCGGGTCCCAAAGAAAGGAGACAGACTTTTGGCCATCCTTATGAACAGAATGAATTGCCTGTCGGATAAAAAAATCGCTGTTCTTAAATCGAACATGCCAATTAGCCTGTTCTTCCTGTGAATCAAAATACATCGTAAGCAACCCTATCCCTCCAGACTATCGGAACTCCTAGTTTTATGTATATGGGACATGGCAACCCTTTAGAATGGATGGATAAAATTAGATGTAAAATAAAAGCATCATGGCAGACTGTACAGAGCCGCTGTACTATTGCCTACATATCATATGAATTCCAGTCAATTTATTTCATGCCAGGTCTGTTAGCTTATTAAGGAATAGTAATATCTAAAAAGAGACAGCCCCTTTTTTGCGCGAGCTGCCTCTTTGCCAAACCTTTTATTCTCTTTAATCTCTGCGATTTTTTCCGTCCATTTCAATTGGCTCCGTTAAATTACGGACTCTCTCCATGATCCTTTTACCTTTAACCAGTTCTTCATCTCCACGCTGAGAATACGTGAAATGGTGTTCCAATTGTTTCATGTTAAAATTGGAGGTAAAAAAGGTTGGAAGATTTTCATGCATTCGATATTGAAGGATCGGTCCCAGTACATCATCACGCGACCAGGCACTCATCGTTTCTGCTCCAATATCATCAATCATCAAAATAGGAACTTCCTTTAAGGCATCCACCTTTTGGTTATAGGAATTTTCCGCGAAGGACCCTTTTAATTCTCTTAAATATTCAGGCCAGTACACAATATGTGATGAAACGCCCTCTTCAGACAGTGCGTTTGCAATCGCACCAAGCAAATAGGTTTTACCTACCCCAAATTCACCGTATAAATAGAGCCCTTTATGACCAGCACCATTTATATATGAGTCAACAAAATTCTTTGCCTTTTCGACTGCCTCCACACGTGCTTCGGTCGTATACTCATCCCAAATCAAATTAGAAAAAGAAGCCTCCACAATTTCTTTTGGTACATGGCTGGCACGGATCAGCTTACGTAATCGATTCTTCTCTTCCTGCCTGCGTTTTTTATGACAGGGTTCATACCGAACATCAATCCGTTTCCCCTGAATAAACAGGTGCGGATGATGACCCTGAAGAAGATTTTTACATTCAGATAAAGAAGGACATTCGTCACATGTCTTCGTTTGAGTGGAGAACTCGTAGAGCTTATTCATGCTTTTTTCAATCATGTCGCTTGTCAGCTGACTGCTATGTTCATTTATAAATAAACGGACATCAGGATCTTTTAAAACAATATTTCTCATTTCATCCAATCTTTGTTGAAAGTTTTCACGCTTCCCGAGCTGATTCAGTGCATCCTGTATATTTTTCATCCTTATACACCTCCTGTTTATTTAGAATTTTCATTTTGCAATTTTTCCTTGAGTTTTCTTACCCGCTCAGCAATTTCGGTGGATTGAGCAACTGGCTCTTTCTTCTTTGTTTCATCCAGCCAGTCAGGAACGATTTCCTTCCTCGCATTACCCGATGTGCGGCGTGTTGATTTATTTGTTTTCGTCTTTTTCTCATTAGCCCAGGTTTGGTATTTCTTATGCTCACTCAAAGCCATTTCATAGGCTTCACGGACGGTGGTGATATTTTTCCTCGCCCAGTGCGAAGCAATTGTCTCCACATAGTTTGATTGCAATTTCATATCTGATTTTAACATGACATAGTGCAGAAGGACATTAACGACTCCAGGAGGAAGCTTTTGATTGACCATGACCTTTTCTACAAGTGCCAGATCATTGTCGGAAGGCATTGCGCCTTGCGAAAGGCTAACTAGAAATTCCAACGGAGAGGTTGTTTCAAAAGTATACAGCAAATGCTCCTCGGGTGTTTTAGGTTCTATGATCGTACGTTCATACTCAGGCTGTTTCTGTTCAATCAGTGTCGGCATTTCTTCACCATGATTGATGTGGAAAAACTCTCTTGCACATTTTCTGAGTTCGTCTATATCAATTTCATTATGTTGATTTTGACAGCGTAAAATCAACTTGCTCATATCCATTACATTAATTTTATATAAATACGATAGCATCGCGATGGATTCCATCACATTTGGAGTAAACGCTTTTCTCGATATAAAGCTGTTTTTAGCCGTCGCAAATAATAACTCGAAATCAAATTGCTCCATTAAATTATGGCTATATCCCTGTGGGTCCTTTGAGAAGAATTGCATGTTTTGATCAGTTTCCGAGCTGATGATTTCTTTTGGATTGCGAAATTCAGATGCAAACACCTCATTGAACGATTGTGTTATTTCCTCATAATCATCCGGTATACGTTTATCCGCAAACATCGTGAGCAGCCGTTCGTAATGTCTCTCTTCTAGTTTTTGCTTCAGATAAATAGGCAGCAAATCATCATGGAAAAATTTATCCGGACTTAAAGGACAAAGAATCTCATATATAAAAACATTACCTTCCGGAGTTGCTTTTTTATATGTTTTTAATAACCCGATTCCTTCAAGCCTTTTTCGGTATTGAAATATCTCATCCAAAGGTAAACCAAGTACATCCATTAACCAACGATGTGTCGTTTGTCTGGAATACATGTTACCTGTATTGACTTCGTTTAATAAGGTCATATACAAAGAAACAGCCAATCCTCCTACAAGTGGCTGATATAAATATTGAATCGATTTATGGTCCATTTCTGATAGCTTTTCTTTATATAGTACAACATATCTGTCTTTAGGATTTACAAACTTCCATGAAAATTGCATTGTCTACAAACCTTTCGTACTTCGGGTTTTTATAGTTGAAAAAAGAGCTAAAGAAACTGTCTTCAGCTCTACTTAATCCTCTTTTTTCATTAATTCTTTCAATTCGTCAATAAAGACATTTATATCCTTAAATTGACGATACACAGAAGCGAAACGGACATAGGCCACTTCATCCAACTCAGCCAGCCTATCCATAACCATTTCACCTATTAAATCACTTTTTATTTCAGAAAATCCTTGATTTCTTATTTCTTTTTCAACATCAGTTGCAATCTCTTCCAGTTCTTTAAGAGCAACATGACGCTTTTCACAAGCTCGGATTAAACCTCTTAGGATTTTTTCTCTGCTATATTCTTCCCGTGCGCCATCTTTTTTTACCACAATTAGCGGAATTTCTTCTACCTTTTCAAATGTAGTAAAACGATAACTACAGGATTCGCATTCTCTTCTTCTACGTATTGAACGTCCTTCATCCGCAGGGCGGGAATCCAGCACTCTTGTCCCATTATGTTGGCACGTTGGACATATCATAGATTAGCACCGTCCTTTTCTATAGTTCTATCTTATTAAAACAAATCGAATAGGACAAGTCTGTTTGCATAAAATGCTATTTTTTATCTATGATACGGCCAATACTATCGGAGAAAAGTAAATAATGGGCAAGTAAAAGACGTTTGCCACAAAAAAAAGAGATGCATATGTACTGCACCCCTAAAAGTTAGAGTTTGAATCTAGCTTTTTTGAGTCAACACAAAAGGACATCTCTTTAATATTTTTTATTTATAATGCTTTAGCAAGAACATGGCTGACAGCAACCGGACCCATGCCTCGCGGGATTTCAATGTGTTCCCTAACCTGAGCGTTTAAGGCTTCAGCTATAAAATCAGCAGCCACATTAGGATCTAAGTCACCGCATGTATATACATCAATACTCGCATAACCATGTTCCGGAAAACTATGAATGGTTAAATGTGATTCAGATATAATGACTACTCCGCTTACTCCCTGTGGCGCAAACTTATGGAAGGCTACTTCTCTAACTTCAGCTCCAGATCGTAAAGCAGCGTCCACGAATATTTGTTCAATCTGATTAACATCGTTCAATTTAGATAAATCACAGCCCCATAATTCAGAAATGACATGACGACCTATTGTATGCATGTTCAATTCCCCCTTTAGCATTTAAACGAATTATAATTATCTTCGTTTCTGGCCTTTACTACCACGGGGGAAAGTTAGTCCTGAGAGGTCCTAACCCTTTAAGTAGTACTGCCAGGATGATGAAGTTTACGACATTTAGTATATATGGTTTATATTTCAAAATCAATCATACAATTCAATATTAGTTAATAATTACCACTAAATGTACATTAATTGTTTTTCTTAGTTTATTCTAGAATATGAATCAAAGAACGGCCTGAACCGCCTTTTTTTTTAGAAAGACAGCCAGACCGTAATAGATATTGTTTATTATTATTAACTTACTTTCACCTTATCCTCCTGAAGAAGGCGTGCCACATGGTTTACTAATTCTACCACTCTGCATGAGTATCCCCACTCATTGTCATACCAGGCAAGCACTTTCACTTTATTTGCACCAATCACCATTGTTGAGAGTGCATCTACAATAGCCGAATGTGGATTCGTATTAAAATCAATCGAAACAAGCGGCTCTGTGCTGTATTGGATAATACCGGCCAATGATCCTTCAGCTGCTGTTTTAAACGCTTGATTGATTTCATTAACAGTAACTTCTCTTTTTAAATCTACTACCAAATCAACTAAAGAGACGTTTGGAGTTGGTACTCTCAACGCAATACCATGGAGTTTTCCTTTTAAATGAGGAAGCACCAGTGAGAGTGCTTTGGCTGCTCCAGTTGTGGTAGGTATGATACTTTGTGCACAGGCACGTGCTCTGCGTAAATCTTTGTGCGGGTTATCGATATTATTTTGATCATTTGTATATGCATGAACGGTTGTCATAAGACCATTGTCAATTCCAAATTGTTCATCGAGTACTTTTACAACAGGAGCGAGACAGTTAGTTGTGCAGGATGCATTAGAAATAACAAGGTGTTTATTGATATCCAATGTATCCTCGTTAACACCCATTACAATCGTGACGTCCTCATTCTTCCCGGGAGCTGTTAAAACGACTCGTTTTGCACCGGCATTTAAATGAAGAGCTGCTTGATCACGATGATTAAATTTCCCAGTTGCTTCGATTACGATATCAATCCCAAGATTTTTCCAAGGCAGGAATTCAGGATTGCGATTATTTAGCAAAAGAACTTTTTTACCATTTATCAATAAATGATCATCCATAGCATGTACATCACCATTAAATGGACCATGATTCGTATCATATTTAATTAAATGTGCTAATGTTTCAGGCGGATAGCTAGCATTAATGGCTACGATTTCAAGATGCTCATCCAATATTGCTTTTCGGAAAACCATTCTGCCAATTCGGCCAAACCCATTGATAGCAACTCTTGCACTCATTTAACTTCCTCCTATATATAAGTTATACTTATTATAAAAATGATGTAATTAGTATAACACATTGAATAAAATACTGCATGGTTTAAATACCCAAATTATCCAAATTAAATGGAATTTTATACAAAAAAAGACTATCCCAGGGTCGTTATCCCTCAGATAGCCTTTCTATTGGTTATACATTCAATTGTTTAATTAGATCAATGAGTTGCTCTTCCGTCTCAAAAAATTCTCCGTTATTGTCAACAATATAATCGGCCAATTTTTTCTTATCATCAATTGGCATTTGTGCTCGTATTCTCGCAAGTGCTTCTTCCTCAGTAAAATGATCCCGCGCCATTAATCTCTTTAACTGGACCTCGGGCTTTACATACACAAGAATAATACCCTCTACCATATGCGTCAAATTACTTTCAAACAATAGGGGAATGTCCATGAAAACGAGTTCTTTCCCCTGGTGTAACGCTTTCTCCGTTTCTTCCATCATCCATTTCCTGACTGCCGGATGAACAATTCCATTTAACATTTGCCGTTTTTCAGAGTTTGAAAATACGATGGAACCTAATTTTTTTCGGTCTAATGTCCCATCAGGTAAACAAATATCCTGACCAAATACATTTTTAATTCCCTCTAATGCTGGCATACCAGGCTCGACGACTTTTCTTGCTGCGATATCTGCATCAATAACAGGGTAACCCTTGGAAATGAGCCATTTGCTGACGCTGCTCTTTCCACTGGCAATCCCTCCTGTAACTCCGAATATTTTCCCCATAGCATTCCATTCCCTATTAAATTATTTTGGTTAACCCAAGAAAAATAAGTACTAAACCCGGAATAAATGAAAAGACCTTTGCCATAATGGAATCCTGCAGATATTTTCCCGCTTTTATACCCACAGTCATTAATAAAGCACTCATACCAAAACAGAGAGTCACCTGAATAAACAGGGGATAATGAAGTATACCAGCACCTATTCCAGCTCCAAATCCATCTAATGATAAGGCTAATCCTAGAAAGAAAGCCTCTAATCCAGTAATGGTCCCGGAACGGTCAAAGTCTGCACTTAATGGCTTTTTAAGTATATGAATAACCAGCCCAATAGACTTTATTTCTAATTGGAATAAGGTTCTTTCATCCACATAGGGACAATTATCTTCATTTCGCTTGAAGTAACTTGAAAGTGTCCAAATTCCAAGCACCAGCAAGATAAATCCTCCTAGCTTACCGGTCCAGGAATGTGCCATCAAATGCTCGCTTAACGATCCCATTAACATACCGAATGCTAGGCTTAATGCAGAGCAACCGGCAATGATGATGATGGAGCGAATCGGTATACTTACTTTTCGCATTCCATAGGTTATTCCCACACCGCAACTATCCAGACTCACTGCCAATGCCAATAATACTATTGATGCTATGTGCTCCATTTCATAGGGACTCCTTTCCATAATCAATACCCTACTATATGAAAGGAGCCCATCTTATGTTCATATTCAGTTAGGCTAATGGCTGACATTCAGGACAGTAGATGGTCCCTCTGCCTCCAACAATAATTCTTTCCATGTTTGTTCCGCAAATTTTACAAGGCTGTCCTTTTCTCGAATATGCAAACAGCTCGAGCTGAAACATGCCGATTTGGCCCTGTGAATTCACATAGGATCGTACTGTACTTCCACCTTTTTCAATGGCGGTAGCAAGAGTTTCCTTAATGGATGTATATAGTTTTTCTATTTCCTCTTTTGTCAATGTGGATGCCGGCCGTTCAGGATGGATACCGGAATGGAACAATGCTTCATCCACATAGATATTACCAAGACCTGCAACTACTCTTTGATCCAATAATACCGTTTTTATAAAACGATTTGTCTTACTGAGTGCTGTGCTTAAGTAATCTGGTGTAAATTCATCTGAAAAAGGCTCAGGTCCTACTTTTGAAAGTGGCAATACTTCCAATTCTGTCCCCTTTGTATGCAGATGCATCGTGCCAAACTTACGGACATCTCTGTATCTCAATTCCGTTTGATCCGTAAATTTGAATATAACATGCGTATGCTTATCTGCCGGTTCCGTTTCATCATAAAGACCGTATTTCCCTTCCATCCGTAAATGGGAAACAAGACTGTAATCATCTAAATGGAAAATCAGGAATTTACCTCGCCTCCCAATCTCATGAATGGTTTGCCCTTTTAAAAGCATACGAAACAGTTCAGCATCATCCGGCTCTTTTATAATTTTTGCCCAGCGTATATCCACATCATCAATTGTTTTTCCAAGTACCAAAACTTCGAGGGTCCTTCTGATTGTTTCGACCTCAGGTAATTCAGGCATACCTTTTCACCCCTTTTATTCCTATTTAGCATCATACCAGGTGTTGCCAAAAGAATAGTCCACTTTTAATGGAACCGCTAATTCAATTGCATTTTCCATTTCTTCCGGAACAATTTTCTTTAATATATCCAACTCTTCAGGTGGCGCCTCAAAAATCAATTCATCGTGCACCTGAAGCAGCATTCTAGTCTGTAAATTTTCTTTCTTTAATCTGGCATTCATTCGAATCATCGCCAATTTGATAATATCTGCAGCACTGCCCTGAATTGGTGTATTCATAGCTGTTCTTTCTGCAAAACCACGAACATTGAAGTTCCGATTATTAATTTCAGGTATATATCTTCGGCGCTGCAATAAAGTACTTACATATCCATTTTCCTTCGCCTCTTCTACAATATCCTTCATGTATTGCTGAACACCAGGGAAGCTCTCTAAATAGCGATCAATAAAGATTCCAGCTTCTTTTCTGGTAATTCCAAGACTTTGCGATAGTCCATAATCACTGATACCATACACAATTCCAAAGTTCACCGCTTTAGCCTGTCTTCTCATATTTGATGTCACCTGATCAGCATCCACATGAAATACATCCATAGCCGTTCTTGTGTGGATGTCCATATCTGAGTTAAAGGCATCTATCAGGTTTTCATCTCCCGCTATATGGGCCAGAACACGCAGTTCAATTTGAGAATAATCAGCCGCAAAAATGACCCAGCCTTCTTCAGATGGAACGAAAGCCTGTCTGATTTTTTTGCCTTCTTCAAGTCTGATCGGAATATTTTGCAGGTTAGGGTCTGTTGAACTAAGTCGTCCAGTTTGAGTTAATGCCTGATTGAACCTCGTATGAACCTTCTGATCATCATGTATAACTTTTAAAAGTCCCTCAATATAGGTTGATTGCAATTTCCCCAGCTGTCTATAATGAAGAATTTCCCGGACAATACTATGCTTGCTCTCTAATTTTTCAAGTATATCTGCTGATGTGGAATAGCCTGTCTTCGTCTTTTTAATAATAGGTAAATTTAATTTTTCAAACAGGATAACTCCAAGCTGCTTCGGTGAATTAATATTAAAGGATTCACCGGCCATATCATAAATTTTAGCTTCGATGTCCTTTAATCTGCCTGCAAGTTCAGCTCCCATTTCTTTCAAACGGTTCTCATCGACCTTCACACCCGTAATTTCCATTTCAGCCAGGATAAGAGCAAGCGGCAGTTCTAGATCCTGCAGCAATCCTATTTGATTGAATTCCTCCAGCTGTCTTTCCAGGCTTTCCTTAATCAGTGTTAACGATAAAGCTTTCCGGGCAATATGCTCACCCAATTCAGCAACCGGCGGAATTGAACGTTTCGCTCCTTTTCCATAAAAACTCTCATCTGTTTGAATATGTCCGGCATTATGTTTTTTAGCAAGATCCGCCATATCAACATCCGGTTCAGCTGGATTTAAAACATAGGATGCCAGATAAACATCAAATTCAATTCCTTTTAAAGCAATCCCATCATGGCTTAATGCCACAATACTTTGTTTGGCATCATACACTGTTTTTTTATATTCAGGATTCTCTGCCCACTCTTTGAAAAGAGGGGATCCTGCAGCCTTGTCCTTATCGATAAAGAATGTTCCATTTTCATTTGAAATAGCTATGCCAATTACTTTTGCAGTATGATAATTCGGATCAAGCAGTTCTAGATAGAGTGAGGACTCTGCTGTCAGCATATCTTCCGTCACTTCTTCCACTGCCTTATAGTCAATCTCTTCAAGGACGGCCATCTCTTCTTTTGCAGCTGGTTCCATTTTTTCAATTAAGGTTGCAAATCCAAGCTCCCTATAGATAGACAGCAGCTTTTCCTGGTCTGCACCCGCATAATCAATTGATTCAAGCTCTACCTCAATTGGAGCATTTGTTTCAATTGTTGCCAACTGCTTACTTAAAATAGCTTGGTCCTTGAATTCTTCCACTTTTTCTTTTAGTTTTTTTCCGCTGATTTCATCAGGGGAAGCCACTACCTTCTCAACTGTTCCAAATTGATTCAACAATTTTAAGGCAGTTTTCTCACCTACACCCGGGATTCCAGGAATATTATCTGAAGCATCCCCCATTAATCCTTTTAAATCAATGATTTGATTCGGCATTAAGTTATACTTTTCACGAATATGCTCCGGTGTATAATCCTCCATATCCGTAATCCCTTTACGGGTAATACGTACAGTCGTTTTATCCGTAGCAAGCTGGGTTAAATCTTTATCGCCGGAGATAATTTGTACTTCATAATCCCCTTTTTCAGCTTCAAGAGCAAGTGTTCCGATAATATCGTCGGCTTCATAATTCGTTAACTCATAGCGAGAGATTCCGTATGCATCCAGTAATTCTCGAATAAAAGGAAATTGCTCTGATAATTCAGGTGGCGTCTTTTGACGTCCGCCTTTGTATTCTTTATATGTACTGTGTCTGAACGTTGTTTTCCCGGCATCAAAAGCAACTAATATATGAGTAGGATTTTCCTCTGAAATGATTTTGTTGAGCATCATCGCAAAACCATAGATGGCATTTGTGTGTACACCCTTCTCGTTATTCAGTAATGGCAATGCAAAAAACGCCCGATAGGCAATGCTGTTTCCATCGATTAAAATCAATTTTTTCTTCATGGTTACCTCCAGTATCCATATATATATTTTCATTAACATATAGCATAATTTAAATACGGCCACCGAATCATTCATCATAACAGGTGTGCCTTATAAATGCTTTTATCAGGATTTGAGACATTTTACTGATTCAGGCCTGATAAAAACCGTCACTTCACTTATCCACTCTATTTTATCATGACTAGAGTTTGAAAGAAAAATGACGGTTCAGTTCTATTTATTCAATTACACCGGTTTGGATTTGTCATAGGACTCTTTTAAGCTGGAAGTCATCAGGCCTATGTATGCTTGGCCTGGTATTTAGGAAGTATGATTATAAAAGTGGTTCCTACATTCTTTTGGCTTTCTACCGTTATTTCTCCCTCATGTGCCTCCATAATATGCTTAGCTATTGCAAGTCCCAATCCCGTTCCTCCTGATTCCCGGCTACGGTCTTTATCCACTCGATAAAATCTTTCAAATATACGAGGAAACTCCTTTTCCTCTATGCCAATTCCGGTATCCTCGATAGCAATATAAATTTTATCAGATTCTTCTTTTGCAGTTATTTGTACTTTCCCATATGACGGGGTATAGGAAATCGCGTTACTAACAAGATTAAGGCATACTTGTTTAAGCCTGAATGTATCTGCTTCACACATAATAGGCTTTTTAAAATCCTGGATCTCGAACTGAATATGTTTCTTCGATGCTTTTTTCTCAAGCATGGCATACGTATCGGATAAAACAGGAACAATATCAATTTCCTGTATATCGAGCCGGAAGCCTTGTTGCTCCACTTTTGAAAGCTCCAGTAATTCCTTTATTAATGCCTGCAGCCTGTCGCTTTCCTTTAAAATAATAGATAAGAAGTGCTCTAATGCCTGCGGATCATGCATGGCTCCATCAAGGAGCGTTTCCGAAAATCCCTTAATAGATGTAACCGGTGTATTCAGTTCATGAGACACATTGGCAACAAATTGTTTCCTTACTGACTCTAATTTCTTTAGCTCAGTGATATCATGGAAAACAAGTAGAATACCCTTCCATTCTCCCTTAGGTCCCATAATTGGTGCACCGTATACCTCAAAATTCTTCCGCTCAATTCCAATCGTCAATACGATTTGTTTCTTTAATTTTTGTTCAGCCATAAAGATTTCTTCAATAATCGCATTAATTTCTTCATGTTTGATCACTTTATAATAGAGTTCAGATAAATATTCTTCTTCCTCTACCTTGAAAAGATCAATATAGGCATGGTTAATCATACTGATAAACCCTTTATCATCGATTAATAACAGGGCGCTACCCATATTTTCAATCAGTGTACTCAATCTGTCTTTTTGGATTTCATGAGCAATTTTCATTTCCTGCAAATTTCGGGCAACAGTATTAATAGAATGATTAAGAATTCCATTTTCATTATTTCTACCGACATAAGAACGGGCCCGATAGTTACCTCTCGTTAATTCCAGAGCAGCTTTTGTAGCACTTTCTATAGGAATCGCAAACTTCTTGATTAACTGAAATACAAACAGGACGATCATCACACAGGCGAATCCCAAACATCCCAAGAGTATAAACCATACTTTTGTATATAGAGAGGAATCTTCATTTGAAACCAATATGAAATGGCCTGTTTCCCCAGTATCCAACGAATAATCGTCCATATAGTAATAGGATGGCCCTGTTCTGATATCGGATTTCTTTCCTATTTGCTTGTCCGTTCTTATATCTCCCATATATTCTGTAAGGGATGCTGAATCATCCCAGTTTTTCCAGCCCGAAGGCTTGTCTGTTTTATACAGGATACGCCCTTCCTTATTCATGATTAGAAAGGATGAGCGCAAATGATTGTTCAACTTATTAGACTTCATCTCTAAATCATTGCCGTTATCAGCATCACCCAGGTATAGAGTTACCAATTGCCCTTCTTCCTTAAGGTGATTCATTACAGACTTATCATAATAATAAAGAAGTAATTTCCCAATTAACAAACCAAAGCATAGAAGTATAATAATAGTGATGGCTGCTATCTCTGCAGTTATTTTAAGCTTGAACTTTTTCATTGCCTTGGTTCCTCAAGTTTATATCCCAACCCGCGTACGGTTTTAATATAATCAGGCTTTTTCGTATCTTGTTCAATTTTTTCACGCAAGTGACTAATATGGACATCGACAATTCGAGTATCTCCGGCAAAATCATAGTTCCATATCACATTAAGGAGCTGATCTCTTGTCAGAACTCTGGATTTATTCCTCGCAAGATACTCTAACAGCTCAAATTCCTTCGGAGTTAGCTCAAGTAACTCCTCTCTCATATATGCTTCATATCTGTCCGGATATATTTGTAACTCTCCAATTCTCAAATTGCTTGTTTCTTGTTTTTCTAAAGAAGTATCCTGCCCGGAATTTCCCATCCCAGCTCTCCTAAGAAGAGCCTTCACTCTGGCCACAACTTCTCTCGGGCTAAATGGCTTTGTCATATAATCATCTGCTCCCAATTCTAGCCCAAGCACTTTATCAAATTCCTCATCCTTTGCTGTTAACATAAGAATTGGAGTCATAATTTTATTTTGTCTCAAGATTTTACATACCTCAATGCCATCCAGTTTAGGCAGCATCAAATCTAGAATAATGATATCTGGTGACTCAGCTATAGCCATTCTTTTACCTGTCTCACCATCCATTGCTTTAATAACCTGATAGCCGGCTTGTTCCAGATTATAGGTTAGTAAGGTAATAATTGATTGTTCGTCTTCCACTACAAGGACTTTTTTACTCATTGGCCCCTCCTGCTATTTTTTCACTATACTAACCATTATATATGAACATACGCTTTTGGGTAGTCTAGGATACGTCACTAACCGATTGCATTATTTGGGATACCCCCATATAGTCTCTCCTGGAAAATGCAAAAAAAAAATCGGAAAGTAATACTCTCCGATTTATATAATAAGACTATTAAGCAAGTACAGACATAACGTTTCGAACTGCTTCAGCAGATTGATCCAATGCTGCTTTTTCTTCATCAAGTAATTCAAGCTCAATTACTTTCTCTATGCCATTTGCCCCCAAAATAGTTGGAACACCTAAGTATATTCCGCTATATCCATATTCACCTTCCAAATAGGCTATTGCAGGAATCACTCTCCGCTGATCCTTTAATACAGCTTCTGCCATTTCTACAAGTGAAGCAGCAGGGGCATAATATGCACTTCCATTACCAAGAAGACTAACAATTTCTCCGCCGCCTTTTCTCGTCCGTTCGACTATTTGCTCTAGACGTTCCTTTGGCAGAAGAGCTTCTAAAGGAATGCCGCCAGCATATGAATATCGAACAAGTGGTACCATATCATCGCCGTGTCCACCCAACACAAAACCTGTTATATCCTTAACTGACAAATTTAATTCCTGAGCGATAAATGTACGGAATCTAGCCGTATCCAATACACCCGATTGACCGATCACACGATTTTTGGGGAATCCGGTTTCCTTAAATACCGTATAGGTCATTGCATCAACTGGATTAGTAAGAACAATAATATAACTGTCAGGAGAATATTTTACAATCTCTTTAGCTACTGAGCGCATAATGTTTTGGTTCGTTTGAACTAGATCATCCCGGCTCATCCCTGGCTTACGCGCAATTCCTGCAGTAATAATAACCAGATCAGAATCCTTTGTATCCTCGTAATTTGATGTTCCAGTAATGGATGCATCAAATCCCATTACAGGGCCTGCTTCTGCCATATCTAAAGCTTTGCCCTTTGTGGGATTTTCCAATTGCGGAATATCAACCAACACTACATCCCCAAGTTCTTTTTGAGCTAAAAGAAACGCGGTCGTTGCTCCTGTAAAACCACTGCCAATGACAGATATTTTTTTTCGGTTAAATACCATTCGAATTTACCCCCAGTTTTTAAAAGGGGTAACCTTTTTCGAGATTACCCCTTTCGTGAATTATTAATCCATATTTTTTATGAGCTCATCAGCAAATTCAGAACATTTCACTTCACTCGCTCCATCCATTAAACGGGCGAAGTCATATGTAACCACTTTTGTTTCTATCGTTTTTTCCATTGATTGTGTAATCAAATTAGCAGCTTCAGTCCAGCCCAGATGCTCAAGCATCAATACACCTGATAGGATTACTGATGAAGGATTCACCTTATCAAGACCAGCATATTTAGGTGCTGTTCCGTGTGTTGCTTCAAAAATTGCATGGCCTGTAACATAGTTGATATTGGCACCAGGCGCAATACCTATTCCACCAACCTGTGCTGCAAGAGCGTCAGAGATATAATCTCCATTTAGATTCATGGTTGCAACTACATCAAATTCTCTTGGTCTTGTTAAGATTTGCTGCAGGAAGATATCTGCAATGGAATCTTTAACAATAATTTTACCAGCTGCCTCTGCATCTGCCTGTGCTTTGTTTGCAGCCTCTGTACCTTCTGCTTCTTTAATGCGGTCATACTGTGCCCAAGTGAATACTTGATCACCGAATTCTTCTTCAGCAACTTCATAACCCCAGTTTTTGAAGGCTCCCTCTGTAAACTTCATGATATTTCCTTTATGAACAAGCGTGAGGGATTTACGTCCTTCTTTAATTATATAATTAAGTGCAGCTCTGACAAGACGTTTTGTGCCTTCTTCAGAAATCGGCTTGATTCCAAGTCCGGAAGTCTCAGGGAAACGGATTTTGGAAACACCCATTTCTTCACGCAGGAAGGTTAATAATTTTTTAACGTCATCAGATCCTTTTGCATATTCAATTCCTGCATAAATGTCTTCTGTATTTTCACGGAAGATAACCATATCCGTGTCCTGTGGTCTTTTAACCGGTGATGGAACTCCATTAAAATAACGAACCGGGCGCAAGCAAGTATATAAATCAAGTTCTTGGCGCAAAGCTACATTTAAAGAACGAATACCTCCGCCAACCGGTGTTGTAAGCGGTCCTTTAATCGCGATTAAATATTCTTTAATAACGTCAAGCGTTTCTTTAGGAAGCCATTCTCCTGTTTGATTAAATGCTTTCTCACCAGCAAGTACTTCTTTCCAAACTATTTCTTTTTCCCCATTGTATGCTTTGTTTACTGCCGCTTCCAACACTCTTGATGCAGCTGCCCAAATATCAGGACCTGTTCCATCCCCTTCAATAAATGGTATAATCGCCTGGTTTGGCACTTGCAGTACTCCATCGACAACTGTGATTTTTTCTCCCATACTCATTCAAATCCCCTCCAACATCAATATACAAGGTTAGTGAAACAGTCCGTTTCAGCTAACCTTTTCTCTAAATCTATAAATTTAAGTATAACTATCCAGAAGTTAATTAACAAATCATCCTACTATTAATTATCAGATAATTTGACCTCTTATTAACGATTATTAACTGGTATATATTTTTGCATTCCTGGTCCCACATATTCAGCACGCGGGCGAATCAATCGGTTGTTTTCATATTGCTCCAGAATATGGGCAATCCATCCTGACATACGGCTAACCGCAAAGATAGGTGTAAATAAATCATGATCAATCCCCAGACTGTGGTATACAGAAGCAGAATAAAAATCTACATTTGGAGGAAGTGGTTTTTTTGAAGTAACTAGCTCTTCAATTTTGGAAGATATTTCATACCACTTCGGTTCACCCGTTAAGTTCGTGAGTCTTTGGGACATTTCACGAAGATGCTTTGCACGTGGATCTCCTTTTCTGTAGACACGATGTCCAAAGCCCATTATCTTTTCTTTATTTGCTAATTTATTACTTATATAGCTATCAACATTTTCAACAGAGCCTATTTCAGATAGCATTTTCATAACTGCTTCATTAGCCCCGCCATGCAATGGTCCCTTTAAGGCACCAATTGCTGCTGTGACACCCGAATAAATATCCGACAATGTAGCTACACATACACGCGCAGTAAATGTAGATGCATTTAATTCATGGTCCGCATGTAAAACTAATGCTTTGTTAAATGCCTCAATTTCAATCTGTTCAGGTTCTTTGCCATTCAGCATATAAAGAAAATTCTGTGCATAGCCAAAATCTTTACGTGGCGCAATAGGTTCTTCGCCTTTACGAATGCGTGAAAAAGCCGTCACAATGGATAGGATTTTAGCTTGCAAACGTATTGCTTTTCTGAAATTTGCTTCTTCATCCATAATATCGGCTTCCTCATCATATAACCCCAATAAAGATACAGCTGTTCTTAATGCTCCCATTGGATGAATCGTATCAATCGGATACATTTTGAAATGTTCAATCATTTCATTAGGAAGTCCTGCATTTGCAGCAAGTTGATTCTTCAAATCTTCCAATTCTAGCTTGTTGGGTAATCTGCGATGCCATAACAAATAAATAACCTCTTCGAAACTTGCGTTTTCAGCCAAATCATCGATATCATAACCGACATATGTCAATGTGTCATCGATAATAGAACTGATTGAAGATGATGTAGCCACTACTCCTTCAAGACCCTTTGTAACAGACATGGTTTTTCTCTCCTTTGCTAGAAATCTCCCCTATGTTCCTGATTTTGGTTGACGAATTGGGTTACCGCTTCACTGTAATGTATGTATTGCCTATATGCTTTCATCACATTTATATCTCTTACTTGTAAGTAAGCGTTATCATAAGAGCGTAAATTTCACCCAGCATCTCCCTCGTTGAACGATTGCTCAGAATAACAATAGATTTCACAAGAAATTTTTTACAAATCTGTGAAATCTATGCCCTGTTTTCAATTATAAACAATTATTTAAAATTTGTGAAACAAAAACACCTTATAAAAATCCAAAAGTATTTTATCTTAATAATTATCTGAAAAAATCAATAAGCTGCATGGCAAGATATGCAATCCCAGCTCCGATTAATGGACCTACTGCTACCCCATTAAAAAGACCGACAGCTAGGATCGTTCCAAAAACGAGTGCCACCGTAATATGAGGATCACTTACCAAAAGCTGCACACCATTCTTCGCAATTAATGCAACGGCTATTCCAGATAACATAGCAATCCAGGCATACGGCGATTTCATTGCTTCCGTCAGTTGCTTAAACCCTATATGGCCTGTGGCAATCGGCACTAATACAGCAATGGTAATAATCGTAACACCCCAATTAATCCCCTTAGACTGAATATAACTGAACATTTTTCCATCTAAACCGACAATTTTAAATACAAGCAAAAAAAGAACTGCAAATGTAAGGGAACTGTTTTTCGCAAATATCCCTATCGCCAAAAGAATAACTAAAAATATGTATGGACCATACATGATGTTTCATCCTTCCTGTTGAAAATGTATATCAAGTATAAAAAGACTGATAATTTCAAAAAATACCACTTGTGGTTAATATATGAACTTTCTTTTAATGACCTTAAAGAATATAATTAAATTCAGAAAGCCAAATAAAGGAGGCTTATATGAACCTTGAACACCTTTATAGAGTTTTACGCTTCTTAGTCGTTATTATCGGGATTTATCTATCCGTTTATTTACTGCTTATCATAGCTAAATATACATACCCATTTATCATAGGTTTTTCGTTTGCCTACTTGCTTAAACCTTTTGTTACGTTCTTAACGAATAAACTTAAAATACCAAAAAGTTTATCTGTTATTCTCTCTATGCTTGTTACGGTTGCGCTTATTGCTGGTTTGATTACCTTTCTTGTAGCTGAAATGGTTGCCGGGATAACCTATCTGTCAGAAGCATTGCCTGAACATTTAAATACGATGGTAGTATATACACAAAATTACATTACAAATCACTTCATCCCATTCTACGAGAAAATCATATCCTTCTTTAATACTCTTGATACAGGGCAACAGGATACCATTTTGTCAAATATAGAACAGCTAGGGAAAGAAGCTGGTAATACCATTGTGTCGATTCTACAATCGTTTTTAGCTTTTTTGCCTGTTGTTATTGGCTGGCTTCCAAGTGTAGGAACAGGGGCTATCTTTACTTTACTGGCCACATTTTTTATTGCGAAGGAATGGGATAGATTTATTAATTACAGTAAAAAAATGCTACCGAATAAAACCATGTACAATCTTAAGAACGTCATGAAAGAGTTGGAGAAAGCATTATTCGGTTTTATAAGAGCACAGCTGACGTTAATATCAATAACAGCCTTAATTGTTCTGGTTGGTTTATTAATTCTGCGGGTTGATTATGCCATTACAATCGCCCTTATAATTGGATTTGTTGATTTATTGCCCTATCTGGGTACAGGTTTAGTTTTCGTTCCATGGATTATATACGAGTTGATTATCGGCAACTTCGGATTTGCACTTGGTCTTGGTATTTTATATACGGTAGTGATTGTTCAAAGGCAATTCATGGAACCGAAAATCCTTTCCTCAAGCATCGGTCTGGATCCATTGGCTACTTTAGTTGCTATCTTTGTCGGATTTAAGCTAATTGGGTTTTTAGGTTTTATTTTAGGTCCCATTATCTTAGTGATATTGAGTACATTATATAAATTGCATATCCTTCATGATTTAAAAGATTATATTATGGGAGTTCAGCCCCCTCCTCCTAAATAAAAGGAGGAGGCTGCATCCAACGATTTTTCCATCGTCAGAAGCAGCCCCTCATTTATCGAATAATCGTAATCGTTTTGCGTGATTTACTCATATACTTTGTAAGCAGTGCATAGAGGATTGGCTTAAAGGCTTTCCTTGTAAATGGCATTAGCAGCAGGAACCCCACTATATCACTGATAAAACCAGGCAGTAATAACAGGAAGCCTCCAATTAGAATACAGATCCCGCTGTATACTTCTTCACCGGGCATAAATCCTTTACTCATCTGGTCCTTTGCGCGCTGGATGACCTGCAAGCCTTGTTTCTTGGCCAAGAATACTCCGATGATCCCAGTAAAAAAGATGAGGAAAACCGTCCAGCCAATACCCAAATAAGAACCCGACACCAACAAAACAATAATTTCAATAATTGGTATCAGAATGAAAAATATGGTTGAGAGCTTCATTAGGAACCTCCTTATTGCAAAGTGTCTGGCATTTTCCTTTAGTTTAGCATAATTGATAGAAGTGGATAGAAAAAAGAGCTGTTTAAATTAGCAAACAGCTAAGCAAACAGCTCCATCATGTTTATTACAGAATTCCTGTATTACCTTCGTAAATACGGCCGCTTCGGCTATCTACAGTAATAACCTGGTTGTCCTGTAACACTGTTGTAGCATTTTCAAATCCAACAATAACCGGAATACCCTGGCTTAAACCAACTACTGCAGCATGGCTTGTTAAACCGCCTTCTACAGTTACCAATGCTGCGCATTTTTCAATCGCTGGCATCATATCTTTGTCCGTTGCATTTGTAACTAAAATACAACCTTCTTTTGCTTTAGCAATCGCTTCTTCAGCGTTGTTAGCAATAACTACACGGCCTGAAGCAGACTTTCTTCCAATTCCTTGAGCACTTGCTAAAACAGAACCGATCAAGTGGATTTTCATAATATTAGTTGTGCCTGATTCATTCACTGGTACACCCGCTGTGATAATAACCAATTCACCAGGTTTTACTAAGTTTTTCTCAGTTGCTGCTTGAACTGCATTTTCAAGCATATCATCTGTAGTAGTAGTACTAGTTCCTAGAATTGGATATACACCAGATACCAACGCTAATCTTCTCATCACTCTTTCATCAGATGTGATTGCGATGATAGGTGTTTTAGGACGGTAACGGGAAATTACACGTGCTGTTGATCCACTTTGTGTCGGTGTAATAATAGCTGAAACATTTAAGTTTAATGCTGTATGTGCTACAGATTGCCCAATTGCATC
The DNA here is from genome assembly GCF_008935075.1 of Pradoshia sp. D12. Lineage (NCBI taxonomy): Bacteria > Bacillati > Bacillota > Bacilli > Caryophanales > Bacillaceae > Pradoshia > Pradoshia sp. D12. The sequence goes on from NZ_CP044545.1 coordinate 3,161,692, forward strand.
AGTTACATTATAATCATGATCTTTACTGCGGGCAGAAAGAATTGCTTTATAATTTAAAGCTGTTTCTGCTTTACTAGCAATGTTGTGCATAGTTTGAACAGCTTCAACTGGATATTGGCCAGCTGCTGTTTCACCTGAAAGCATGATTGCATCTGTTCCATCAAAAATTGCATTCGCTACGTCACTTGCTTCCGCACGAGTTGGACGAGGATTACGTTGCATTGAATCTAACATTTGCGTTGCTGTAATAACCGGTTTACCCACTGTATTGCAGCGTTTAATTAAATCTTTTTGAACAAGAGGTACATCTTCGGCAGGAATTTCAACGCCAAGGTCCCCACGCGCAACCATTAAACCATCAGAAACCGCTAAGATCTCTTCAATATTTTCTACACCTTCGTGGTTTTCGATTTTCGGGATGATTTGGATATGACCTGCATTATGATTTTCAAGCAATTCTCTGATTTCAAGAACGTCCGCTCCTCTTCTTACAAAGGAAGCTGCAATGAAATCAACATCTTCTTGAATACCGAATACGATATCTTCCGCATCTTTTTGTGTAATTCCTGGTAATTTGACAGAAACTCCTGGTACGTTAACACCTTTTTTATTCTTAATCATTCCTGTGTTAAGAACTTTTGTATAGATTTCTTTTTTATCTTTATCTAAACCAGTTACTTCAAGACCAATTAAACCATCATCAACAAGGATTCTGGATCCTTCATGAACATCATCGATTAAGCCTTCATAAGTGATTGAGAATTTCTCCGGAGTACCAAGTACTTCAGTCATAGAAATGGTAACATCTTGACCTGCTACTAATTCGAACCCACCATTTTCCATGTTGTGAGTGCGAATTTCCGGTCCTTTTGTATCAAGTAAAATCCCAACTGTTTTACCAGTTTCTTCTGCAGCCTGGCGAATAGTTTGAATTCTTGCACGGTGCTCTTCATGGCTACCATGAGAAAAGTTTAGACGGGCAACATTCATTCCTGCTTCCATTAATGCTTTTAACTTTTCTAATGATTCACTGGCTGGTCCAATTGTACATACGATTTTTGTTTTACGCACGTTGTATCCTCCTATTTACTATTTCTTAATTAAATTGAAAGCTCCTGAGATAATTCATACATTTTTTTGTCAACCACATGTGGTATCTTTAATGCCTCAATAATGTCATAATCAACCAATTTATTGTTAACGATCCCTACTGCGCGGCCGCCTTTTCCATCAAGGAGCAATTCAACTGCATTAGCAGCCAATCGACTGGCTAATACGCGATCTGTCGCTGTTGGTGATCCACCGCGCTGAACATGTCCTAGAACTGTCACACGCGTTTCGAAGCCAGTGCGTTTCTGGATATCTTCACCGATTTCCATACCACTGCCAACACCTTCAGCAACAATAATAATACTATGTTTCTTTCCTCTATCATGCCCACGCTTCAGCTTATTAATGATATCATTCATATCATAGTTTTCTTCGGGGATAAGAATAGATTCCGCTCCGCCTGCAAGTCCTGCCCATAGTGCAAGATCTCCGGCATTTCTTCCCATTACCTCAATAACGTATGTTCTTTCGTGTGAAGTAGCTGTATCTCTGATTTTATCAATAGAATCAATAACGGTATTCAAGGCAGTATCGAATCCAATTGTGAATTCGGTTCCTGGAATATCATTATCAATCGTGCCCGGTACACCTATACATGGAAATCCATGTTCTGTTAAAGCTTTGGCTCCACGATAAGAACCATCTCCACCTATAACAACAAGTCCTTCAATTCCAAATTTCTTCAATTGTTCTATACCTTGCAATTGAACATCTCTTTCCTTGAATTCCGGACAACGAGCCGTATACAGCATCGTTCCGCCTCTATGTATAATATCTCCTACAGATCCGATCTCAAGCTTTTTTATGTTCCCATTTAAAAGACCTTGGTATCCGTTGTAAATCCCATAAACCTCAATATTATGGTAAATCGCTTTTCTTACAACGGCACGTACTGCGGCATTCATGCCTGGTGAATCTCCCCCACTTGTTAATACACCTATTCTTTTCATGATATCACCCCAAGTTTAGTATTATCTTCATTGAGTACACATCTGTTTATAGCATCTGTATATAGACAGACAGAAACACAATCACGAAATATAGTTGTTTCCGTTTATTCATAATCGCATCCTTATTCTATGATAACAAAATCCTTTCGTAAAGCCCTTTGTACCAAGGAATTTTATATGAAAACGCTATCACATTGAGAGATTCTCATTATTATCAAGGGATTAAAAAAAATTGTACATCGTGTGTATTTTTCCCTATTGAACAAAAAAGAAACGTACATTTTCATGTACGTTTAATGATTCTTTACAAATTGAGTCGAAAATCCGTACTTGCCAATATTTTTATATTTTTCATATCTTTTATTGACTAGCTCTTCCTCACTCATATTTTTTAATGTATCAAGCGAATTTTTTAATATTTTATCAATCTCTTCAGCCTGATCTTTAACCGAGCGATGAGCACCGCCAAGTACTTCAGGAATAATTTGATCTATAATGCCTAACTCTTTTAAATCTGGTGCCGTAATTTTCATGGATTCCGCTGCCTTCTTTGCCATGGATGCATCTTTCCAGAGGATGGATGCAGCTCCTTCAGGAGAAATAACTGAGTAAGTTGAATTTTCAAGCATATGAATATGGTCTCCCACACCAAGTGCTAAAGCTCCGCCACTTCCTCCTTCTCCAATTACTATACAAACGATTGGCACCTTTAAACCGGCCATTTCGAATAAATTTCTAGCAATAGCTTCACTTTGACCTCTTTCTTCTGCCGCTTTACCAGGATAGGCTCCCTTTGTATCAATAAAACAAATAATTGGCCTCCTGAATTTTTCCGCTTGCTTCATGAGTCGTAAAGCTTTTCTATATCCTTCTGGATGAGGCATGCCAAAATTCCGTCGTATATTATCCTTTGTATCCTTACCTCGCTGATGACCAATAACAGTCACCGGCATCCCATGATACTTAGCTATGCCGCCCACTATTGCTTCATCATCACCAAAAAGTCGATCCCCATGACATTCAAAGAACGATGTAAATAAGTGTTCTATGTAATCGCAGGTTGTAGGGCGTAATGAGTGCCGGGCTATTTCAACTCGATCCCAAGGCTTAATATCTAGATACAGCTCTTTTTCCAATTGGCCCAAGCGTTCCTCCAGCTTATTAATTTCCTCTGTAAACTCTCCATCAGAGTGTGAAGTCATTTTCTTTAATTCATCTATTTTTTTTTGTAAATCCTGTATTGGTTTTTCAAATGACAATTCACCCGGCATTATTTACTCCCCCCTGATGTATGAATATCGATAATTGCAGCCAGTGTATCTTTCATTTTATTTCTCGGCACTACTGCATCCAGTTGACCATGTTTTAGAAGGAATTCAGCAGTTTGAAAATCTTCCGGTAACTTTTCATGGATTGTTTGCTCGATTATTCGACGGCCGGCAAATCCAATTAAAGCTTTAGGTTCTGCAAGGTTATAATCTCCGAGAGAAGCAAAACTCGCTGATACCCCACCGGTAGTTGGATGAGTCATAACCGATATAATCAAACCGCTATGCTCACTGAAACGTTTTAAGGCTGCACTTGTTTTTGCCATTTGCATGAGACTTATAACTCCCTCTTGCATTCTGGCTCCTCCGGATGCGGTAAATATAATAAAAGGTACCTTTAATTCATCAGCTTTTTCAATGGCCCGGGTTATCTTTTCACCAACTACAGAGCCCATACTGCCCATACGAAATGTAGAATCCATTACAGCAATCACAGTGGTATGACCACTAATTCGACCTATTCCTGTTACTACAGCTTCATTTTGTTTTGTCTTATTTCGATCTCTATCGAGCTTTTCTGTATAATCGGGAAAGTTCAGTGGATTTTCCGATATCATCCCCCGATCGTACTCCTCAAAAGACCCTTTATCCATTAAATTGCTTAAACGTTCAACTGCACTCATCGGGTGGTGATAACCACATTTAGGACAAACTTTATCATTTTTTAATATTTCTTTAGAGTATTTAATAGTTTTACAAGACGGACATTTCATCATAATTCCTTCAGGCACATCTTGATTTGCTTTATCAGAAGGAATGGTTGCATACTTTTTCTTTTTTGTACGAGAAAACATGTCTTTCAACAAAACTCTCGATCCCCTTTCGTAATACAGTACATCAATGGTTCATAAATAAACCTTACTGATTTTCTCATCAGCCAGTGATTACTGAAACCACCTTGTCCATTATACCTGCCATCCCATCAGATATATACAGACTATGGTAATAGGACAAACTACTTGCACATTATTGAAGTCCTATCTTATCTACATACAAGAAACACATCTTTGAAAAATCATATCCTTACCGACCAATAGGACAAATCATATGCATCTTCATTAACCCTTATGTCTTAGTAAATCTATAAACCTTAATTGCAAGCAATGGAAAGTTTATAAAATTGGCCTTATATAGTTTACAAAACGTACCTATATAAGGCCAATATACTACAGATATCTATTATTCACTTTTCGCAGTAGCTCTGATTTTTGTATCATATATTTCAAGTGCTTGATCTTTTTCCCCGTTTTCCATTAAAGCAGCTAAAATAATATATTGCTTTCGGTCTTGAATGGAGAATTCATAGCCAGATGCTTTACAGTAACTGTTTACCGTTTTCCAAATTCTTTCCATCAATCGATTGTCAGTCAAACTGGCTAATTGAGAGAAGTAAGCCTCGTCCGTAAATGAGTTGGTTCTAGCCCAATTATAGAGATCTTTAATAGTCTCAGGATTTTTACGGTTGTATTCGGACATTATACGTATACAATCTTTTTCTAACAACAATTTCACTTCAATCAAATCTTCTTTTGTTTTACCTTCTAAAATGAAAAATGAGCCAAGTAATTCAACAAGCTTATGCTCTTGAAAATCATGAATGAATGTTCCTTCTCCTCTTCTTGTTTCAATCAATCCCAAAAGCTCCAACGCTCTTAAAGCTTCTCTGACTGAGGAACGGCCAACATTTAAGCGGTCAGACAGCTCCCGTTCAGAGGGGATTTTATCACCTGGAACAAGATGATCCTCTTCAATCATTCTTTGCAGCTTGCGAACTATTTCTAAATATACTTTTGGCTGTCCTTCAGTTTGTAATTCCATCTGTCATCACTCACTTTTTCCAATGGATGATAGTAATTCTGTCTTCTTTCTGATTTCTTCCGGATCAACTTTTAATCTTGCAACCCCTGTTTCCATCGCCGCTTTTGCTACTGCAGCAGCTACTGCCGGAGCAACTCGCGGGTCAAAAGGAGCAGGGATTACATAATCCGTTTGCAGCTCTTCATCTGTAATTAGATTTGCAATCGCCTCAACGGCTGCAACTTTCATTTTCTCATTAATATGAGTTGCTCTTACATCCAGAGCCCCTCGAAAAATTCCCGGAAAGGCTAAAACATTGTTTACCTGGTTGGGGAAATCGGATCTACCAGTTCCTACGACTGCCGCACCTGCTTCTTTAGCCAATTCTGGCATAATTTCGGGAACTGGATTGGCCATCGCAAAAATGACTGGATCTGAGGCCATTGATTTAATCATTTCAGGAGTTAGCGCGCCTGCAACCGAAACACCGATAAAAACATCTGCATCTTTAATGACGTCCTCAAGACTGCCTTCCAAATGATCACGATTTGTATATTTAGCCACCTCTGCTTTTACAGCATTCATACCATATGGGCGTTCTTCATAAATCGCACCCTTGCTATCACACATAATTAAATCGCGTACACCAAAGTGATATAGTAGCTTAATAATGGCAATACCGGCAGCACCAGCGCCATTTGCAACCACTTTAATCTCAGACATTTTCTTATTGGAAAGCTTCAAGGCATTAACAAGACCTGCAACCGTTACAATTGCTGTACCGTGCTGATCGTCATGGAAAACAGGGATATTCGTTTCTTTTTTCAATCTTTCTTCAATGACAAAACAATTTGGAGCCGCAATATCTTCTAAATTAATTCCGCCAAAAGTTGGTTCAAGTAATTTTACTGTCTCCACAATTTTATCTACGTCGTTCGTATTTAGACAGATTGGAAAAGCATCGACTCCTGCAAACCCCTTAAATAATAATGCTTTTCCTTCCATCACAGGGAGGGCAGCTTCCGGACCAATATTGCCGAGTCCAAGCACTGCTGTACCATCTGATACTACGGCTACCATATTGCCCTTGAAAGTATATTCATATACTGTTTCCGGTTTATCATGTATAGCTTTACACGGTTCAGCTACACCTGGAGAATATGCCAGGCTTAAATCGTGTGCATTCCGCAGAGGTACCTTGGCCACTGTTTCCAATTTCCCCTTATTTAAACGGTGCATATGCAACGCTTCTTCTCTTAAAGTCAATTACCCACACCCCACTTTTTATCATACGATACATTTTATCCCACTTCTGGTATGACCAAAATTATACTGTAAATATATCACAATATTCTGTCTTGTACATAGTTAATCTTCTTTAATCAGGACATTTCCTTCTCCTATAATTCTTTCTAAATCTTTCAGTAGGGCGGGAGTAGGGTTCACCCAGTTTTCCTTGGATAATTGAATAGTTTTTGTATCTTTTTCGTAATATATATACACCTTTGTGTTCCCACGATATTGAATCAAAACATTACGAATAGCTGTTAAGGTTTTATTGGTTTGAACATTTGGAGCAACCTTAATATAGACGGATTTAAAAAGTTCCTTTATTTTCGGTATATCATTCTCTAAATCATAAAGATTTTGTGTGATAAATTGTTTCTTCCCATTGCGCTCCTCCAGCTTTCCTTCTATTAAAACTAAATTTCCTTCTTTTAAAATGGATGAATATTGCTTGTACACATTTGGAAAAGTAACCCCTTCCATATCACCCGTTTCATCACTTAGAAGCAGAAAAGCCATATTTTCGCCTTTCTTTGTACGGATCAGTTTAACAGATTGAATATAAGCACCAACAAATCCTGTTGAATTCAGTGGAAAATTGGACAGAGGAAGTGCTCCTGCATGTTTTAATAAAGGTCTTGAACCGCTGATTGGGTGGTCGGATAAATATAAGCCGAGAACTTCTTTTTCTTTTTGTAACTTTTTGTCCGTTGGCATCGGGTCGACTACTACATATTTCGGTTTAATGAACATATCATCAGCATCAAAAAAACCAACTTCTCCTGAATCAGGACGAACCAATTCAGCATGCTCCAGTGCCACATCTATGCTTGCCAAAATACTTGCACGATCCATTTTAAACTCGTCAAATGCACCCGCGTAACATAAATTTTCCAATACTTTTCTGTTTATGATACGGGAAGGAATACGTATACAAACATCAAATAGATCTTCAAATGGGCCATTTTTACGAGCTGCAACCAGTTCTTTTAAGACGGAAGCTCCAATGCCCTTCACAGCTGCCAGACTGTAACGCACCCCTTTATCTCCTTCAAGAATAAACGGGAAATGACTTTTATTGATTGATGGCGGATAGACTATATAATCTTTTGACTTTAATTCCTGAACGTATTGAGCTATTTTATCATCGTTTCCAATTACAGATGTCATCAACCCTGCCATAAAGCTGCGCAAATAATTTGCCTTTAAATAGGCTAACTGATATGCAATTAGGCTGTAAGCGACTGCATGACTCCTATTAAACCCATAATTTGCGAACCGGACGATTAAGTCATATACTTCATTTGCCGTATGCTGTTCGTGCCCTCTAGCCATAGCCCCTTTTACAAAATGAGCTCTTTGTTCATCGAGAACGTCTTTTTTCTTCTTACTTACAGCTCTTCTCAGCAAATCAGCTTCTCCTAAGCTGAAACCGGCCATTGTCGAAGCAATCTGGATTATTTGTTCCTGATACACAATGATCCCGTAGGTAGGCTTCAGAATTGTTTCCAATTCAGTAATAGGAAAAGTAATAGGTTCAATTCCATGTTTACGATTTATGAATGTCGGGATATTATCCATAGGGCCCGGCCTATACAGGGCATTGACCGCTACCAAATCCTCAAAAACAGTGGGTTTTAGCTTTTTAAGGACATTTTGCATGCCAGCTGATTCAAACTGAAAAATCCCTGATGTTAGTCCCTTACTTAATAACTCAAATGTGGCCGTGTCATCCAATGGAATCTGACTTAACTGAATCTTCTTACCCGATGAACGATTTACCTGTCTCACAATCTGATCAAGCAAAGTTAAATTTCGGAGTCCGAGAAAATCCATTTTCAAAAGACCAATTTCTTCTAAAATTTCCATCGGGAACTGGGTCAAATAAACACCCTCATGCCCTTCCTGAATCGGAATTAAATCGGTCAGCGGTTGATCGGTAATAATTACCCCTGCGGCATGTATGGATGTATGTCTTGGAAGCCCTTCCCACTTCTTGGCGATTTCAAAAATCCGCTTATGAAGTGCAGATTCTGCAATCCATGTACGGAAACGGCTGGATTCAGAATGCGCCAATTGTATGGTCAGTCCGTTAATAGGAGGAAGCGAACGAGATAGCTGGTCCAACTCCTTCGTGTTCAATCCACAAACTCTGCCCGCATCCCGCAAAGCGGCCTTTGCTCCAAATGTACCAAAGGTTATAATTTGTGCCACATGAATGGGTCCATATTTCTTTGCTACGTACCGTATCATTTCTTCTCTGCGATTGTCTGGAAAGTCGATATCTATATCAGGCATCGTAATCCTTTCCGGATTCAGAAACCTTTCAAACAATAGATTGTATTCAATAGGATCGACATTGGTAATTCCAAGCACATAAGCAACCATCGAACCTGCAGCAGATCCACGTCCAGGACCTGTTAATATCCCTTGTTTATTAGCATGATTCATAAAGTCCCAGACAATCAGGAAATAGTCACTGAACCCCATATCAGCAATTACAGTTAATTCATATTCCAATCGTTCAAAGTGCTTTTTATCGGGAGTTGGATAACGCTTGGCAAATCCTTTTTTGCAAATCTCTATCAAATATTGATGTGCGGACAAATCATTAGGAACGGGATACTTTGGAAGTAATTTTTGATTAAACTCTAAGTTTACACAGCATTCTTTGGCTATTTGAATCGTATTTTCAAGAGCAGCCACATCGGATGAGTACCACTCCATCATTTCAGAACGGCTCGCAAAATGCTTCCTTTCATTCTCAGACAACTCGATTTTATCCAATTCTTCTATCTTTATATTATCTTTTAAACAAGTCAATGCTTGATAAGCCAGTGAATCTTCTGGCTTCAAATAACAAATATGGTGAGCTGCAACAAGCTGGGTGTTCGTTTTGTCAGCCAGTTGTTTGATCTTCGCCCTCTCCATTCCTTCCGTAGACGGTTTAGGCAATGAAAGATAAAAAGATTGATTACCAAACAAGGTTTTATATTTCAAGAGGACTTTTTCTGCAGCTTGCTCATTGTGGAAAAGTGTACTTTCAATTTCACCTTCTATTCCCGGTGTAATGGCAATGAGGCCTCTTGCATATCCTTTCAACCATCTGAATGGCAAACCATCAGGAGACTTCGTTTGAATTGCACTCGATATCTTCATTAGGTTATGATATCCTTCATTATTTTTAGCCAGCAAAATAAGAGGATAACTTTTATGCTCTTCATCATCAAATATATCTGCAGTCAAACCTATGATTGGCTTGATTCCCTGTTCCATGCATTCCTTGTAAAAAGACACAGCCCCATACATAACATTTCGATCTGTTAATGCGATACTGCTGAAACCATTATTCTTTGCCGAGGTAACGATATCCCTGATTGATAACGTACTCTCCAGAAGACTATACGCGCTATATACATGAAGATGGATTAATGACATTCTTTCGTCACATCCTTGTTATCATTTTTGTATTTAGGAGAAATTCTCTCTTATTCTCTATTATAGAAGTCCAATGCTCAAAAAGAAAATATGTTCGATGCAAGTTGAAAAACTTTTTAGCCTAATTACATATTACTCATCCCTCCCTCATATATATGTAAAAAACAAAAAGGACGAGGTAAATGAACCAGGCTTTCTTACCAGCATTTATAAACAGTTTCTTCATTTCATTTGGCGTACTGCTTGGCGGATCTTTGATCGGTGGACTGGCTGCTTTCATAACAGGTCAACCCCCATTAACTCAAGTGTTTCGCCTATCCGAGGGTTTAAGAATTTGGGCTATTGTGGCAGCTATTGGCGGAACTTTCGATGCGGTCTATTCATTTGAACGAGGAATCTTTCATGGTGCGACAAAAGATTTATTCAAACAAATCCTGATTATTATTTCAGCCCTTGGAGGAGCTCAAGCCGGTGCTCTCATTATCCAATGGCTGACACAGGAGCAGTTAAATCCATGAGAATCCCTCCATATTATCGAAATCCCTTATGGCAACGCTTTTTCGCAGGAGTTATTATAGGGGCGATCATAAGCTGGGGGCTTTTTTTGTATATGTTCGGTGATCTGCAGGAAAAGCAAATTCAGTTAATAGAAACACAGCAGGATGCTATTAAAGATTTACACGATGAGCTTGAAATATGGCAAAATGAATACGAAATTTTAAATAAAAAAAATGAGAGTAAATTACTCGTACAGGAAGTAACCGTTCATATTACAAACTATAAAAAATACAGATTGGATCCACTCAGTATTTTTGAGGTAGAGCAAAGTATTAAGAAAGATTTCGAAAGCTTATTAGGTAAGGATTTGGAAAGTGTGAGTCATGGAAAAGAACTCCTTAAAAGAGCAATTATTAATAAGAATATCAAATTAAACGGCAGGCACTATCAATTGGAAGTCCAGGAATTAATTCTATACACGCATATCGAAATTTCATTGTCGCTCAAACAAATTTAAGAACAGCCGGGTACTCCTCTGGGTACCTGGCTGTTCCACTTAATTATTTGGATCCATAGTTGGAACAAACCTGTACGAGATCTGCAAGGACATTATTCATGTCCTCCCAATTGTAAATGGTTGCGCCAGATGCTAAGGGATGCCCGCCTCCATTATATTTCATAGCTACACCATTAATAACAGGGCCTTTTGATCTGAGACGAACTCGAATTTCATCATTTTCTTCAATGAAAAATACCCATGCCTTGATTCCCTTTACAGATCCCAAAGTACTGACAAGTGAAGATGCTCCGGAGGATTTTACACCAAATCGTTCCATGACTTCCTTCGTAATTACGACTACCCCAACTCCTGAATCAATTATTTTAAAGTTTTCAAAAACATAGCCATTCAAACGAACGACCGCTTCATCAACATCATACATACCATCGTATATATCCGTGCGATTAAATCCGTACTGAATAAGCTCGCCGGCATACAGAAATGTTTTATCGGTAGTACTTGGATATAAAAATCTACCCGTATCACCTACGATTCCTGCATATAATAATCGCGCTGCCTCCTGATTCATTCGTAATCCTTTATCCTTACCGTACTCATATAATTCATAAATCATTTCACTGCAAGAGCTTGCTGATGTATCAACCCACAAAAAATCTCCGTAAGGATCCTCATTTGGATGATGATCTATTTTAATCAAAAGATCCCCCCTCGTATACCGTTGATCACAGACCCTTTCCTGATTGGCTGTATCACAAACAATCACTAATGCTCCTTCATATGCTTCATCCGGAATCACATCAAGTCGCTTTAGAAAATGTAAAGATTCCTCTTCTTGACCAACCATGAATACTTGTTTTTCTGGAAAGGAATATTTAATGATTTCTCCCAATCCACATTGTGATCCATATGCATCAGGGTCTGGCCGAACATGTCTGTGCAGAATAATCGTATTGTATTTTTTGATTGCATCTATAATCTGTTCCTTCATCACTTTTCTCCCTTTATCTTTTGTATTTTTTATGTATGGTCATGCATATGATACCCGCAACCAAGGATAAGGAATCGAATTCCAAATTGGTACAATATTTCAATATCTTGTACAATATAGGCATACAACCCAATTGGAGGCACAGTGCATGATAATATTTGTATTTTTAATTGTAATGTCTTTTTCGTTTTTTATTTACTATAAGACAAAATACTTCAGAACCAAGTTACCTATGCAAAGAGCATATCTGTCCGGTAAATCATCCATCTCTTTAGGTGTATTTGTTGCTCTTTTCGGTCTTAATCAGCTATTCCTTTTTCATACAACTGTCACCTATATCGTCGCTGCTATTTTTATCATAGTTGGCGGATGGAGTATATATGGCGGTGTAAGAATGTATAAATATTATGCTCCCCTTGCTGAGGAAGAATATCAGGCGGCACTAAAATAATCGTATCATAATCATAACGTGAATATGCAAAATTGCCTTTATAGCTCCTATAAAGGCAATTTTTTATCGTTAACTACGCTCCAATAACTGGCAGGTCATCATGGCCTTACCGACCAATTTTCCTTCATTGAAGACTTCTATATCTACTTTTCCAAACTTCCGTCCAATTTCCAGTACCTTTGGTACAATTTCGAGTTTGCTCTCAAGCTGAACAGGCTTTAAGAAATAGATCGTCATATTCTCTACAACTAAATCACCGCGTTTATATCCTCGCAGCACTCTATTCGTTGCTTCAATTACCATAGCTGTAAATACACCATACGAGATCGTTCCCAAGTAATTAGTCATCTGAGGTGTCACCTCACACTGATAACTATCATTACCCTGAACAGCCGTCATTTGATTGGCGATGACATCATCAATCGTCTCACCGACCTGTGGTTGCCGCTGGCTCATTTGCAATGCCTTTAAAACATCTTGTCTGCTTATAATTCCAATTAAAAGATTGCGGTTATCAATGACTGGCAAGAGCTCAATACCCTCCCAAACCATCATATGAGCGGCAGATGCTACACTCGTCTTTTCACCTACAAAGATAGGATTTTTAGTCATAACTTTATCAATCTGTACGGAAGCATCAACCCCAAGAATATCCCTAGATGTAACCATTCCCTGCAGGCGCAAATTATCATCTACCACCGGAAAACGGCTATGCTTTGTCGCTTTATTCAGTTCAGTCCAACGTTCAACTGTATTTCCTGCTTTCAGTACTTCTGTTTTCTCAATTGGAATAAGAATATCTTCGACAAGTAAAATCTCTTTTTTAATCAGCTGATCATAGATTGCTCTATTAATCATTGTTGCAACAGTAAAGGTATCGTAAGACGTAGAGATCACAGGCATTTGCAATTCATCCGCAAGTTTTTTAACTGAATCCGCTGTATCAAATCCACCGGTGATGAGCACAGCTGCCCCTGTGGTTAATGCAAGTTCATGTGCTTTCACACGGTTCCCGACAATCAAAAGATTGCCTGCCTCTGTGTAACGCATCATCGCCTCAAGCTCCATAGCCCCTATGACAAATTTATTCAGAGTTTTATGAAGCCCTGATCTACCACCGAGGACCTGTCCATCAACGATATTAACAACCTCAGCAAATGTCAGTTTTTCTATGTTTTCTTTTTTCTTCCGTTCAATACGAATGGTTCCAACTCTTTCAATCGTACTGACATACCCTTTATTTTCAGCTTCTTTAATTGCTCGATAGGCGGTTCCCTCACTGACGGTCAGTGCTTTTGCAATTTGCCGTACAGAGATTTTTTGGCCAATCGGTAGTTCATCAATATATGCCAATATTTGTTCATGCTTAGTAGCCAAACTATTCACCCTTTTTCGTTATCCATTATTACTATTATAATGGGAAACGTTCCAATCAATCAATGTGACCTTTTATATTGTCTGGAAATATGGGGATTTTTTGTACCTTTTGACTGCGCAATTGTTCGTTTATTACCCACACTGTACAAAATAGCTGAAAGGTTCCCTCCCAAAACACTAAATGCGAGCGCAAGCCATGCGAATGAAAAAATGGTTTCTTCCATAGTACCTTCAAATGATAGATATGGAAGTGCCCATAATAACATCGCCAGGCCAATTACCAAACTGATACCACAACGAATTTTCATAGATTTATCCCTCCTATAAGATAAATATATGAATAAACGAAAAAAAAAGAAGTACACATAAAACTAACAGGTTCGGTTTTAAGAACAAAATTAATTATGGATACATGCAGAAGTTAATTCAATTCACATTGAATTTGCTCATTTTTGCGTGCAATAAAGGATTTTTTCAGTTGAATTCTAAGTGTTTTAGAAATTTATGTTAAACTATTTTAGTGATTGATTAGTAAATTATTCCATTAAGAGGGAAGCGTATGAAAAAGTACTTGGTTACATTGATTGTATTGATTACTTTAAGTATGGGTGGCTATTTTGTTATTGGACTATTAAACGTAACACCACCTTCACCAACCATAACTGTTGAAGATAAAAATGTAGAGGTCGCACAAGGCTCGTATTGCTGGAATGGACTCATAAATGCTGGTTGTGTTGATATGACTTCTCCTCCAGAAATTATTAAAGATCACGAATTTAAACCTGTGGTTGCATCACCTGAATCTGAATTGAACATAGAATTCAAAAACACACCGCAAGAAAATACATTAAATGTAAATCAATGGCTTACCAATGAAAAAACAGCGAATGTACATATTAGGGATAATAAGATCGTATTGCCAAAAGAAAAAGGCGTATATGGTTACGATGTATCGGCAAGATGGGAAAAGGGCGACTCAAGTTATGCTTTTGTAATAGAAATCCGCTAGTTAAAATAAATCAAGTTAAAAAGCATCGGCATAGTACCGATGCTTTTCTTGGTTACACTATGAAAAATGGTTAGATTTTAATGCTAATTCTAGTATTAATTATTCTGATATTTAGCATTTTCTACTTAAAAAACAATCCGTTCACATAAAACTCTATTTTTATAATTCAATAGATTCTCCCGGATTCAGAACCCGAACGAGTTCTGAATCACATAAGGAAGCAAAATAATATGGATCCTGCTTAATCGGTGGGAACGTATTATAGTGAATTGGAACAACTTGTTTAGGGTGCAGGAAGTCTGCAGCCAGCGCAGCATCTTCTGGCCCCATCGTGAAATTATCTCCAATCGGCAGGAATGCTAAATCAATCGGATGACGGTCACCAATCAACTTCATATCTGAGAATAAGCCTGTATCTCCGGCATGGTAAATCGTTTTACCTTCCGCTGTAATCAACAACCCTGCAGGCATCCCTCCATATATTAATTGGCCATTATCCTCAAACCCCGTTCCGTGAAAAGCTTGGGTTAATTTCACTTTTCCAAAATCAAACTCATAAGCTCCACCGATGGACATGCCATGTGTTTTTACACCTTTCCATCCCAAGTATGTACTTAATTCAAAATTACAGATTACCAACGCATCATGTTTTTTGGCCAACTGAACCGTATCACCCAAATGATCATCATGTCCATGTGTAATTAAAATATAATCCGGATTTACATCCTCCACTGTTAAATCTGTCAATTCATTTCCCGTAATAAATGGATCAATCAGCAATTGTTTCCCCTCTGTTTCGATTTTCACTACGGAATGGCCATGAAAAGATACTTTCATCTCCTTCAGTCCTTTCATTGTTTTTTCAATAAATACCCGTTAAATTAAGTTTTCTAACAATTTACATTATCCTGCATAATTGATACTCTACTTTCATAGTAACATTTACATAAAATATTATGGAGGTCCAATATGAGTAACTTAAATCACTTGGCAAATTGGCTTACCGAAAAACAGGCTGATGCTGCTTTTATCACGTCTACAGAAAATGTTTTTTACCTAAGTGGGTTCTATAGCGATCCTCATGAACGCTTATTGGCAGTAATTACTTTCCCTACTGAAGAACCTATTTTAATTTGCCCGCAAATGGAGGTTTCAGACGCAAAACAGGCTGGCTGGGGGTATGAAGTGCTTGGCATTTCTGATACCCAAAATCCATGGGAAGTTATTAAAGAAACACTGAAAAAAAGAAACATTTCTATTCAAACTCTGGCAGTGGAAAAAGAACATTTAACTATGGAACGACTTGAAGGACTTAATTCAATTTTAAACCAGCCGACATATATATCGGCGGAAGAAAAAATGCGTCAACTGCGTATGATTAAAAGTCCATCTGAATTAAAAATCATTAAAGAAGCTTGCCGTCTTGCTGACTATGCCATAAAAATCGGAACTGAAGAAATTGCAGAGGGTAAAACAGAAATGGAAATCCTGGCTGCTTTGGAGTATCAATTGAAAAGAGAAGGCGTATCCGAAATGTCCTTTGCAACAATGGTGCTAACTGGTGAAAACGCCGCTTCCCCTCATGGAGTTCCTGGACAAACGAAAGTCAAAAAAGGTGACCTGGTTCTATTCGACTTAGGTGTTGTGGTAGATGGATATTGTTCTGATATTACACGTACAGTTGCTTTCGGACAAATTAATGAAGAACAAAGGGAAATTTACAACACTGTTCTTGAGGCTCAAATTGCTGCAGTTGAAGCATGCCGACCTGGAAAAACTTGTGCCGAAATAGATTTAACAGCACGTAATATTATTAGAAATAAGGGATATGGTGACTATTTCCCTCATCGTCTTGGTCATGGCCTTGGAATTAGCGTTCACGAATATCCTTCCTTGACCGAAATCAATACACTGTCTCTTCAGGAAGGAATGGTCTTTACGATTGAGCCGGGTATTTATGTTCCTGGCAAAGCCGGCGTTCGCATAGAGGATGATCTATATGTGACTGAAAACGGGGTAGAAATTCTTACTAAATTCCCGAAAGAACTAGTAACTATTTAAGAGTACTATATAATAAACCAACAGACAGCGGGGATGAACTGCCCCTTAAAAGTTAGACACCAATCTAACTTTTAAGGGGTGTTTTTTATGTATTAAAAAAGAATACTAATCGGATTGAGAGACATTATCTTTCTTGAATCATTAAGTATTTCAAAATAATATTCAATAAATTAAGATATTCGTTATTGTATTATTTATAATATTTATAATTCATTTCAAAATATGTTCATATAATATTCCGACTTTTCGTGTAATTTATAGTATAATATAAATATACTTAAAGGAGGAGATTAATATGGCATTAACCTATAATAATATCCTTGTGGCAGTTGACGGTTCACAGGAGGCAGAATGGGCTTTCAAAAAAGCTATTGACGTAGCAAAAAGAAATGACGCTAGGTTAGTTTTAGCTCATGTTGTCGACAACCGTACATTTGCTGCAGTTGAGGCATACAGCATTTCTATTTCTGAGAGCGCTGAGCAATATGCAAAAGACCTTTTAGAGGAATATAAACAAATTGCTCTTGATGCTGGTGTTAGAGATGTAGCTCTATCTATTGAGTTTGGATCTCCAAAAGTAAAAATTCCTAAAGATATCGCTAAATCTTTTAATGTTGACTTAATTATTTGTGGCGCAACCGGTTTAAATGCTGTTGAGCGTTTCTTTATCGGAAGCGTATCTGAACATATTATTCGTTATGCAAAATGCGACGTAATGGTTATTCGTTCCGATGATAAACCTGTGGATCAAGCTGCAGCAAAGTAAGTATACACGTAATTAACAATAAAAATCCCATGCGCCGCGCATGGGATTTTTATTGTATGAGGCTCTTATTCCACTAAACTCTTTGCTTTATCAATAGCCAGTCTTACCTGATTAAAGCCAGTACCACCAGAGCTGTTTCTTCTTCTCACAGCCTCTTCCGGTTTCAAAGCTTCATAGATATCTTCCTCAATTAGATTGGATGCTTCTTTTAATTTTTCTAATGGAAGATCGAGTAGATAGTACCCCTTTTGTATACAATATAGAACTAATTTACCGACAATTTCATGCGCTTCACGAAAAGGGATTCCCTTAGCTGCCAAGTAATCAGCCAACTCGGTCGCATTTGAAAAATCGTTATAAACTGCTTCCTTCATCACATTTGTATGAACCTTCATAGTCTCTATCATTCCATTAAAAATTTTCAAAGATCCTTTTAGTGTGATAACCGTGTCAAACATGCCTTCTTTGTCCTCTTGCATGTCTTTATTGTAAGCCAGTGGCAAGCCCTTTAAGAGAGTTAATAACCCAAAGGCATTTCCATACACACGTCCGGTTTTACCGCGAATCAACTCTGCCATATCCGGATTTTTCTTTTGTGGCATAATACTTGATCCTGTTGAAAACGTATCATCCAATTCGATAAACCGATACTCTTGGCTGGACCACAAAATAATTTCTTCACTGAATCTGGATAGATGCATCATGATCAATGATGCATTATTCAAAAACTCTGCGATGAAGTCACGATCACTTACAGCATCTAAGCTATTTTCATAGATTCCATCAAACCCCATCAGCTGAGCAGTCAATTCCCGATTAATTGGGAATGTTGTACCAGCCAACGCGCCTGCTCCAAGAGGCGAGAGATTAATCCTTTTCAGGCTGTCCTGTAAACGTTCTTTATCTCGCTGAAGCATCCAAAAATAGGCCATAAAGTGATGCCCTAATGAAATAGGCTGGGCTCTTTGTAAATGAGTATATCCCGGAACAACTGTCTCGATATGCCTTTCGGCCACCTGAATCAGCGTGTTTTGGAATTCTGTAATTCCGCCGATGATTTCATTGACCTGGGAACGTAAATATAAATGCATGTCCGTTGCCACCTGGTCATTACGGCTTCTGGCAGTATGCAATTTACCTCCAACCGGCCCAATTTCATCAATAAGTAATTTTTCCAAATTTAAATGGATATCTTCAAAATCTACAGAAAAAGAGAGCTCTCCTTTTTCCGCCTTTTCTTTTAAAGAGTACAATCCATTCTTAATTAACTCGACTTCCTCTTTCGAGAGAATCTCACAGGCTCCAAGCATTGTCACATGAGCAAGGCTTCCTTCGAGGTCTTCCATCACTAATTCTTGATCAAACGCGATGGAGGCGCCAAAGGAATCAATCCATTCTTCGGCAGTTTTCGTAAATCTGCCTCCCCACAGTTTTTTCACACTGTCACCTTCTTTTGATTGTGAACCTGACTGTTTACTTTTGTAGGCAGTCCCCATAGATTGATAAATCCAACCGCACTCGCATGGTCAAATTCGTCAGCTGAAGTATAGGTTGCCAGGTTTTCATTATAAAGAGAGTATTCAGACTTTCTACCTTCCACAATAGCATGACCTTTAAATAATTTCACACGTACTACGCCAGTCACGAAGCTTTGAGATTGTTTCAAAAAGGCAATCAAAGCATCTTTCAGCGGTGAAAACCATAGGCCCTCATAAATGAGTTCAGTTAATTTCTTCTCAATTACAGGCTTAAAATGTGCCAATTCTTTAACCATTGTTAGGTCTTCCAGTTCTTTGTGCGCTTTAATTAAAGTTAATGCACCAGGACACTCGTATACTTCCCTTGACTTAATTCCAACCAAACGGTTCTCCACATGATCAATTCTGCCAACACCATGTTTACCAGCAAGATTATTAAGATTCTGGATTAATGCGGCTAAAGGAGATTCAACTCCATTTAATGCAACAGGTACTCCTTCTTTAAACGTAATCTCAATAATATCTGGTGTATCAGGAGTATGTTCAAGAGCTGTTGTTAAATCATACGCTCCCTCCGGAGGGGCTGCCCAGGGATCCTCAAGAACTCCGCATTCATTACTGCGTCCCCATAAATTTTGGTCAATTGAGTATGGGCTATCTAAATTAATCGGTACAGGAATATTATTTTGTTTTGCATATTCAATCTCTTCCTCGCGAGACCAGCTCCAGTCTCTAACCGGTGCAAGTACCTTCAAGTTAGGGTTCAAAGCTTGAATTGATACTTCAAAACGTACTTGATCATTCCCTTTTCCTGTACAGCCATGTGCCACAGCAACAGCATTTTCTTTTTCCGCTACTTCAACAAGTTTTTTTGCAATCAATGGTCGGGATAAAGCAGAAATCAATGGATATTTCCCCTCATACATTGCATGCGCCTGAAGAGCTACTAACGCATAATCATTAGCAAATTCTTCTCTGGCATCTATAACATAGGAAGAACAGGCACCAACCTTAATAGCCTTCTCTTTTATAAAATCTAAATCTTTGCCTTCGCCTACATCCAGGCAGCATGCTACCACGTCATACCCCTTTTGTTTTAACCAGGAAATAGCAACTGATGTATCTAATCCTCCTGAATAGGCAAGTACTACTTTATTTTTATTCATGAACGTTCCCCTCCGATGTATATTTATTCAAATAAAAATGTTTTTATGCAATTAGAATATGTTATTCACTTTACCAACATTATGTGACTTTTTCAAGTATTTCCTGAAAATTTATTTTATGCCGAATCATTGTAACTTTCCGCTATTATAAATTACAAAAGAAATTCGTATATATTAGCCAGATTGTGTAAACTATTTGTATGAATGAACATTGGGAGTGAATTAAAATGGAGGATTTTTTCATATACGATGAACGTCTGGGTATACCGATTCCTCACCTGAAATTGGACTTTGCTGTCTACCCTCCTATTGTACAAAAAGCCATCCTAAACCGTTGGGAACAAATTAGAGGGGAGATCCCAGAGCGTATACAGGATATTGAACGGATTATTAATCATAAATTAAATCAGTTAAATGATGAAGATGATTTTGAGGTTTCATGTACTCTAAATTACGAAATTGCTGAACATGCCTCAATCATAAATGATTTATGGATTTGGTACAGAACTGAACAGGATTTAACAGGAAAAAAACATTTATAATTTGTGGTCTATTATCAAAAAAACCGCCCATTATTGTGGGCGGTTTTTTTGATAATATTCATAAATTATGCAATTTAATCTTCCCTTACTTCCCGATGAAATGTCCATGCTCTGGAAAGTTAATTTCTCCAATACTAATTTACAAACTTTTTTAGATCCGGGTATTTTAAATAAATCAGTTGAAATCTGCTGAAGACCTATATCAGTTACAACCATATCCATTCGAGAGCTTACTCCCTATATGTAGCTACACACGGTTGATACATCTATCAAAGGTTCTCTTTTTCACTTAAGTAACGATATTTATAAAATTTATCTGCAAAATCCGTAACTTTTTTTGTTAGACGATAATTAGCACCTGAACCGATAGCCATGCTTAGAATTGGTATTCCCTTAAATACCTTTTTCCTAAAGAAATATATAGCCATCACCTTCATCATTTGTTTAATAGGCTGATCAAACCAAAAAACATTGCTCAACTCATCTTCCCCTTCATAGAAATAAGAAGGTGAATGATCCAAATCCTCCATTAAGGTCTCCCAGAAATACTTTTGCATACGTTCTGGCATTGTACCAGCATGGAATACCTTTAGTGAAATCATAATTTCATATGGGGTGTTCATTTCAAAACCATATGAAATTCCAATCAGCTGAATACTCCTTAAATTGATCACCATTTGAGCCGGCAAATCCGCTGCTAAAGCCACCCCTCCATTTACAGCCGAAATACCTCCCTGAACGAGAGAATACATCCGATGTCTGGCCACTTGCTGTTCAGCGATATAGGCCAACTGATCAATGGAAAGCTCTTTTAAGTCTTTTAGTGTTGATATATTTTCATCAAAAACGCGGGCATTTGTAAGTATACGATTCCTTGCATCAAGTTGGAATTGAGACTCATGAATCATGGAGTGCAGGTGAAATAACCAATTATCCATTTTCGAGAAAAACTCCTGTTGTGTACTCTCCGGCAACAGCGTGAACATATTCTCTATCCACCGATCATAATATGTTTCAAAATCGGTTGGCTCACTTGCCTTCATCTCCGCTTCCCACTCTTTTATTTCCATCCAAATTTCCTGATCCCGTTTCGTCAACGCCATATAATGATCACCTCTTTAAATGGTCTGATACAAAAAGTATATCACATATCGTACCAATTCCTATATTCTCGAAAATAGCTGTACAGAAGTCCTATGAATGAACAGATATAAGAATAACGCAAGATAACATCATCCATTTGAATACTCCTGAGTGAATTTAATAGCACTAAACACAAAAAAGGAATTCAGACTAGGAGCTATAAAGCTCTAGTCCGAATTCCTTTTATCATTAAACTAAAATTATGCAAGTTATTAATGTGTTAAACGTACCACATCACGGGCAATCATTACTTCTTCATCAGTTGGGATAATGATAACTTTAACTGGTGAATATGGATGGTTCACAAATTGCTCTTTTCCACGTACATTGTTTAAAGCTGGATCCCAATATACGCCCATGAATTCTAAACCTTTTAATACACGCGCACGGATTTCAGAACTATTTTCACCAATACCAGCTGTGAAGATAATTGCATCTACCCCGTTCATTTTCGCTGCGTAGGATCCAATATATTTGTGAATACCATCAGCAAATTTAGAGATAGCCAATTCAGCGCGCTCGTTACCTTCTTCAGCCGCTTGTTCAATATCACGTAAGTCGCTGGAGAAACCGGAAACACCAAGCATACCGGATTTTTTATTAAGAATATTGATTACATCATCAGCTGTTTTACCTGTTTTAGCCATTAAGAATGGGATTAAGGCAGGGTCTAAGCTTCCGGATCTTGTTCCCATTGTTAAACCTTCCAATGGAGTGAATCCCATAGTTGTATCGATAGATTTTCCGCCTTCAATTGCGGTAATACTTGCTCCATTACCTAAGTGGCAGGAGATTAAACGCAATTGCTCTAGAGGACGTTTTAATAGCTCAGCTGCACGCTCGGATACATATTTATGAGAAGTTCCGTGGAAACCATATTTACGGATTCCGTATTCTTTATAATAGTCGTATGGCAAGCTGTACAGATAAGAGCTTTCAGGCATTGTTTGGTGGAATGCTGTATCGAAAACAGCAACCGCTGGTACGTTTGGCAATACTTCACGAAAAGCTCTGATACCAGTTGCGTTCGCACGATTGTGAAGCGGCGCTAATTCAGCCAAGTCTTCAATTTGCTCCAATACTTCATCCGTAATAACAGCAGAATCCTTAAAGATTTCTCCGCCATGTACGATTCTGTGTCCAATTCCTTCAATTTCTTCAAGGGAATTGATGATTTTATATTCAGTAAGCTTTTCAAGCAAAAGCTTTACAGCAACGGAATGGTCAGGTATTTCTGTAACCATCGTTTTCTTTTCTCCATTTACTGTAATTGTAAAAATGGAGTCTTGAAGTCCGATTCTTTCTACAATCCCTTTAGTGATTACAGTTTCCTCAGGCATCTCAAATAATTGAAATTTCAAAGAGGAACTCCCAGCATTAATCGCGATTATTTTTGACATATATTCTCTGCTCCTTACATTTATGAATAGCATCGATGTTACACGGTAACTGCTTATTTTATATGTTCTCGATTCCAATTAAAACATTGAACAAGCGTTCTCGCAAGCCGAAATTACTTTGTTACCGTTTTCACAATAATATTATTTTATTTAAACAATTCTAACTTGTCAAAAAATTTATATAACGGTAATAAAACTTTCTTTTACTTTTCTTCTTCTATCCATGCATCAATTTTACTTAACATGGAAGCTGTAGCTGCCCTGTCAGATAGCTTCGGCATATTGACGAGCAAAACCTGCTTTGGTGCTTTTATATCTTTCCCTTTTTTCTGCAGGATAAGAATACTTTTAGCCGATTGCTTCGATTGGAATAAACTTTCAGGCAGCTGAATCATCCCCTGAATATATCCCTCTTCGTTAATAAATTGATGAAGAGCCTTTGCTTCAACTGTGTTGAAAAGATCATTAGGAATCAGGAAAAATAGATATGCCCCTTCTTTTGAATACGTGAAGCTTTGTTCAATTAATAAATGATGGGCATATGACATACCATTTTCAGATTTCACTTTAAAATCGGCTGCTCTCTGATCGTTTGGATAATAGCCTACCGGTAAATCACAAACTACTGCATCTGCAGGGTTAATAAACAACGGCTGCAGGCTATCCTGATGTAAAAATTGGATAGGATGGCCGATGAGATTAGCTCCACAATAGGCGAGTCGAATTAAAGTTTCATCGACCTCAACACCTGTAGCATCTAGCTCCTTTTTATCCAGTGAATTTAAAATAGAAAACAGAAGGTTACCTGTTCCGACTGCCAAATCAGTAATCGTTAACGTATCTTGATTTTTGGTGAATTTTTCGAGCAGATAAGCAAATAGAAATCCCAAGGCATCCGGAGTCATTTGATGATTTGCCTGAACATTAGATCTGCTGGATTTTAATACTGCCAATTGCCAACCTTTACGGATATCTTCTTTACTAAACTGCTCCAAAGGTTTATCCTGATAGCTGTTTTTCAAACGTTTGACTGCCAGTTCACTCAATTCTTCCTGAAGCACGGCATTATGGAACCAATTTTCTCCTGTTTCAGCGATGGCTTCCAACTCTGTAATCCCTAGTTCGTCCTGTATTATAGTTGCGGTAGATGTTATCAATTCGTATATAGATTCAACATTTGTTGTGATCATTTTAAGTTCCTCCAGCTTTTGTGCATTTTACTTTCCCCATTGTAGTATTACGTTTCATAAAGGACAAGTCTAATCATTCAAAAAAAATACGTTCATTAAAAACGCCCCTTAAACGTTAGAAAAGCCTGTCTAACTTTAAGGGGCAGAAAGTTTATATAGAGCTTTTTACTTTGCAGCTTTAGCTGCTTCAAGCGCTGCTTCATATTGCGGATGCGTAGTGCCTTCCGGTACATATTCCACATATGTCACTTTATTATTGCTGTCAACTACAAAAACAGCACGTGCCAATAAACGTAATTCTTTCATTAGTACTCCGTAAGCCTCTCCAAAAGAAGCGTCTCGGTGATCAGAAACCGTTATGACGTTTTCTAAACCTGCTGCTGCACACCAGCGTTTTTGAGCAAAAGGAAGATCCATACTTACTGTCATTACAACAACATCCCCTGCTTTTGCTGCCTCTTCATTGAATTTTCTTGTTTGAGTATCACAAACGCCTGTATCCAAAGAAGGTACGACACTAATAATTCTTACTTTTCCATCTGTATCTTTCAATGTTACTGGGGATAAATCATTAGCCAACACTGTAAAATCAGGTGCAGTGTCACCTACTTTTACTTCCTTACCAATCAATGTAACCGGATTACCTTTAAATGTTACTGTTGCCACACCAATTCCTCCTTATATTCCGATATATTCTCTACATTCTTAAGTATAGAGATATTCAAACTCTTTGTAAAAAAATAACCACATTCGCATGGAATGTGGTTATGATAAAACTTTACTAACAATCACATAAAGCTATTCCCTGATTCATTGGAAGAGGAATCTGAAGCATCCTGAGAATTAGAGTTATTTTTTTTATTGTTTTTCCCTACCTTCGAAATCATTGATTCTACCTTATCCATAGCAATCGGAGCTGAATCAAGAATTTTTTCGATTAGATGTGTACTCTCATTAAGATGAAGCATTTTTACACCATGAGCATTAACAATTAGAAACGCAATCGGTGTGATTGAAACACCACCTGCAGCTCCTCCACCGAATGGATGACGCTTCTCCTCGCCAGTACCCTGGCTTCCTCCTCGGCTAATTTGATAGTCACTGCCTCCAGCTGCATAGCCAAATCCAACCTTTGACACAGTCATTATCACACTGCCATCAGGAGTTTCTACGGGATCACCAATAATCGTATTAACATCAATCATACTTTTTAAGTTTTCCATTGCTGAATTCATAAGACCTTCAATTGGATGATTGGACATTTTATAACCTCCTGCATAGTTTTGCTTATTTCAAATTTTCATTTCCTATTCCCTTAGCATTAAACGCGCTAGCTTCCATCCTGCAACTATAGTTTTTGCCATTCGGACACGGGCTATGCATTCGATTTTCGTTTCAAATGGTTTCTTGACTGAGAAATATGGGATAATATCGATTTTAGGAGGTATCATTAATGAAAAATACTGACTGATGATACCAATAGCTCCGCCAGTTAACCCCCATAATGCTCCGGTTGCCACTGCTGTTGTTGATGCTTCACCTGTACCGTAATGAATTTCCATTTGCAAATCTGTCATTTGTATTTTAGAGGTGAATTTTTTTACAGTTTCTTGATAACTCCTAAATTGTGAAAGCATTTCCTTCAGATTCTGAAAGGCAGCTTGAACACCATCCATAGATAAAGATTCATCAGCAGAGGATTCACTTTGGTTTGATTGATTTTGTTGTCGATAAGTACTTTCTCGATAAGAAGAAGGCTGATATTTTTCGTCAGACAGCTGTACTACTTTAGAATAGTGGATAAGGCCTCTCCATAATTGAATCTTTATAATTGCCTTATTCTTTTCCTGAGTGTGATGATATTCAATATGTATCGTTACTTTCGAAAGCAAAAAGACGGATATAAGGATTAGCACAACTATACAAATCAGTAATAAAAGCTTCATCGTTTATATCCTCCCGAGTACGTCATCAAACAAACAGTATGGTCAATCATAACTGAATCTAAACTTCTCATTGACTTTTTTAACGTCGAGATAGCAAAAAGACCCCTTCTAACAGAAGGAGTCCTTTATAACCTGTATTTATTTACCGCGCTCTTCCAACACAACAACTGTATCACTGAACATATCATGAAAGCCCTGTTTCTTTGGATTAAATGCAATAACGATATAACCGAGCATAAGTACAGCGGAGATATATCGGCCAATCCATTCTCTAAAAATTACTGTTTTCCAATCCAAAGGCGTTCCATCCAATGATACCACTCTAAGACCCATAATCATTTTTCCTAGAGATTGGGCTAAAAATTTGGAAGTAAGAATGAAATACCCGAAAAATACTATCGAATCAACTATGGTATAAGCTGAGAAGATACCCGTATTATCCATAGAAATATCAAACAGTCTGAATATCGGATTGATAAATAATCGACTTATGCTGCCAATTACTATAAGATCGATGAGATAAGCCCAGAATCTCATCCAAAATCCTGCACGCAGATGGTTTGGAATAGAGTCAGGAGGCTGTATCTGTTCGTCTAAAGTCAGTTCTTCTTGATAATCTTCCATTTTCCACCCTCCTTAATTCGCAGAATATAGATACATCATCCGTGGCGATTGATTTTCAGTCATTAGGCTTTTGATCGTGCTTACCTCATCATTCACGCCTGCCCATTGCTGCATTTTCATCGAAAATAATGAGCTTAGGCTATCTGATCCAACTAAACGAACCACTTGTGCACCTTTTAGATTTTCACTTTTTTTCATATCGGCAATTACATCCTCTAAATAACCAAGCTCATCAATTAAATTAATCTCCTTTGCTTGACGGCCATCGTAGATACGCCCATCAGCAATTTTTCTTACTTCATCCTCAGGCATACTGCGCCCTTCCGCAATGACCTTCACGAATTGATCATAGGAGCTGGTAACCATCGATTGAAGAATTTCCTTTTCATCCTCTGTCACTTCTCTAAATGGATTCATAAGATCCTTAAATTTACCGCTTTTAATAGTGACCATGTCGATTCCATACTTTTCAGCTAACCCTTTAAAGTTATAGCTTTGCATAATGACTCCGAGTGACCCTGTCATTGTTTCCGGACTGGCAAATATCTTGTCGGCCGGTGTTGAAATATAATAACCTCCAGATGCAGCCTGTGAACCCATTGATACATATATTGGTTTCTTTGTTTCCTTTTTAATTTGCATTAACTTATTATGTATTTCCGCACTTTCCACGACACCTCCACCTGGGCTGTTGACGCGTAAAATAATTCCTTTGACCGTATCATTGTCCTTAATGGCATTCAATCTTTCCATAAAGGATCGGTGATTATAGGCTTCAGCCGTAAAATAACTTTCTTCCTCACCTGTGTCCTGAATGACTCCTTCTACATCCATGACAACAATTTGACTGTTCACATCCCCTTCTTCAATGATATCCTCCTCAAATAATGTATCCTCAAACAAATTTGTCATAGCAGACTCTTCACTTGAAAATGTTGAGATAGCATTCATAAGAACGGATACAAAAAATATCACCGCTGCTATTCCAAGTGCCAACCATCTTTTTTTACTCATACAAATTGTCCCCCAATCATGCTTTAAGTAGTTTTAATGTTCTTATTATTCATGATAGAATTATTATAGCACCTTATTTTGGTAAACCTATAATCAGGAGTACCAATACTAACCTACAAGGAGGGAACAAAATGGGGGAACGCAGAAATATCTTTTTTTATTACAAGCAAGGTCAAGAAATGGTGGATCAGGTCAATAAATTAAAGGATAATGCAAGCAACTACGGATTCGAACTTGTAGATGAACATAAAGATGCTAATATTATCGTTAGTGTAGGAGATGACGGAACATTTCTTCAGGCAGTACGTAAGACAGGCTTCAGAGAGGATTGCCTGTATGCAGGCATTTCATTAAACAAGCAATTAAATATGTATTGTGATTTCTACATAAATGATACGGAAAATATGGTGGAAGCAGTCACAAAGCCCGTCATTGAAGTAAGAAAATATCCTACAATTGAAGTAACGGTTGATAACCAAATAAGTTTTGATTGCTTAAATGAATGCACATTCCGTTCTGCTTTAATTAAAACAATGGCTATCGATGTTCACATTGATGACATATTATTTGAAACATTCCGTGGGGATGGGATGATAATTTCTACACCTACTGGAAGTACTGCCTACAACAAATCGGTCAACGGTGCAGTTGTAGACCCTTTGCTTGACTGTATGCAGGTGAGCGAAATAGCATCGATGAATAATAATCATTATCGTACGCTTGGTGCTTCATTTATTTTGGCTCCAGATCGTACTCTTTCTCTTCAAGTATTAGATAATGAAAACGATTACCCGATTATCGGGATGGATAATGAAGCGATGAGTATTCATCTTACCGAACGATTGGATATTAAACTGAGCGGAAGATATATCAAGACGGTAAAGTTACGTAATAATTCTTTTTGGGAAAAAGTCCACAGGACATTCCTTTAAATTTTCATACGAAGGAAACAAAAAAGATGATTCCGCTGGTCGGAATCATCTTTTTTTGACGAAAGAGGATTTTGTTTACGCCTTATATACTTCTTTCTCCTTATTTCTTAATTCGACACGCATTATTTTGCCGCTGATTGTTTTCGGCAAATCTTCCACAAAAGTAATTTTTCTTGGATATTTATATGGGGCTGTAAGCTCTTTAACATGGTTCTGCAAGGTTTGCACCAATTGAGGATCATTGACATCAACGCTATCTTGTAAGACTACGAACGCTTTTACGATTTGCCCTCTTACCTCATCCGGACTCCCTACTACAGCGCACTCCTTCACATATGGATGTTTAACAAGTGCATCCTCCACTTCAAATGGCCCAATGGTATAACCCGAACTGATAATAATATCGTCACCGCGTCCTTCAAACCAAAAATACCCGTCCTCATCTTTTTTAGCTTTATCTCCTGTAATATAAAAATCGCCTCTAAACTGCATTGCTGTCCGTTCCGGATCCTTATAGTAATTTTTAAACAACGCGGGAGTTTTAATGTGGACAGCTATATCGCCTACTTCGCCAGGTTGGCAAATCTGCCCCTCCTCATTAATAATTTCTACGTTATTTCCAGGGGTTGGTTTCCCCATGGAACCCGGCTTCACATCCATCCCCTTCATGATACCGACCAGAAGGGTATTTTCTGTTTGCCCGTATCCATCACGAACGGTGACCCCGAAATAGTTTTGAAACGTATCGATCACTTCTCTATTAAGCGGCTCACCTGCTGAAACGGCACTATGTAGGCTTCCCAGGCTATATTGATCGAGGCTGTCTACCTTCGCCATCAATCGATATTCCGTAGGGGTACAGCATAAAACAGTAATTGAATGCTGATCAATTAATTTTAAATATTTCTCTGCTTCAAACTTTCCGTGATATACAAACCCAGTAGCTCCCGATCCAAGAACAGATAAAAAGGGACTCCAAATCCACTTTTGCCATCCAGGTCCGGCTGTAGCCCATACAACATCATCTTCACCTATTGATAACCAGTTTGAGGCAGCTGTTCTGAGATGTGCATAGGCCCAGCTATGAGTGTGGACAACTCCCTTTGGTTGCCCTGTTGTACCTGAAGTATAGGATAAAAAGGCCATATCATCTCCCATGGTTTTCACCATTTGTAACTCTTCTGAAGCGTCTTTCATTCGTTCATCCAGTTGAATCCACCCATCTTCATTTCCATTTATAACAAATGATTTCAGTGAATCCTCCGATATAATTTCTGTAAATAAAGAGGTATGAGGCTTATGAACAATTACCGCTTTTGCTTCTGCATGCTTGCTTCGATAAACAAGATCTTTTTCTCGAAGCATTTCAGAACATGGTATGACCACTGTACCTATTTTTAAAGCAGCTAAGTAAATCACATACGCTTCAATAAAGCGAGGAATCATGACGAGAATTTTATCCCCCTCCCTCAACCCTTCCTCTAACAAAATATTGCCAACTCTATTCACCCTTTTAATCAATTCTCCATACGTAATTTTTTGTGTTTCCCCGTATTCATTTTCCCAAATCAAAGCGATTTTGGTTTCGTTCTTACTGTTATTTTCTACCTCGCTGACTAGATTATATTGTTCTGGTGCGATCAGGTTCTGTTGATTCATATCCTTCTCCTCCCTTAAAACAAATAATGTTAATCAAACTCTATTATACATTGTTTTACAAATAATGGATTAAGAGAGTGGAAAAAGATTGGCTCTTACAATGGCTTTCAACATACAAAAAAAAGAAAGCGGACTAAAAATCCGCTTTCTTGTAGCCATGTTATTTAATTATCTGGAGAATCCTCCACCCAATTGTTGTTCAGCCATTTGAACAAGACGCTTAGTAATCTCTCCTCCAACAGAACCGTTAGCACGAGAAGTTGTTTCTGCTCCAAGTTGTACACCGAACTCAGAAGCGATTTCATATTTCATTTGGTCAAGAGCTTGTTCAACTCCTGGTACCAAAAGATTGTTTGAGTTATTTGACATGTGTTTTTCACCTCCTTGTGATAATAGAGTGTGTAAAAACACATATCTTCATTCCGGATTTAAAATGGTAATTGTTCACAAATAAATTTAGAATAAATCCTCTGTTTCCGATTCTTTCTCCTTACCTGTGAAAACTAACATTTCTGTTTTATCCAATGCCTCTTTAATTAAAGGTTCAAAATCGACATAGCTCTCATAATGACCGACTTTTTCTCTTTTTGGCTTAGTTTTGGGATTAGCTGGTGTAAACACCGTACAGCAATCCTCAAAAGGACGTATGGATATCTCATGAGTATCAATTTTCTCTGCAATTTCAATAATATCTGTTTTATCCATTGCTATAAGCGGCCTCAGAATTGGTGTATTTGTAACCTCATTAATTGTAAACATGCTTTCCATCGTCTGGCTGGCTACTTGGCCTAAACTTTCACCAGTCACAATCGCGAGCGCATTTTGTTTTTCTCTGATTGCATCAGTAATTCGCAGCATCAATCTGCGTGTGGTTGTCATTGTGTAGTTATCAGGTATTTGCTTTTGAATCAATTTTTGAATTTCGGTAAATGGCACAACATGCAGTACCATACGTCCATTGACTTCTGCCAGCTTATTCGCTAAATCAATTACCTTTTGTTTCGAGCGTTCGCTTGTGAAGGGAGGACTGTAGAAATGTACACATTCAATCTCTACTCCCCTTTTCATCGTTAAATATCCCGCAACCGGGCTATCAATCCCTCCAGAAAGCATGAGCATTGCTGAGCCGCTGCTTCCTATTGGCAATCCGCCAGCTCCAATAATTTTTTCACCCGTAATATAAGCAGCATCCTGGCGTACTTCGACTCTCAATTTCAAATCTGGATTGTGAACATCGACCGTTAAACCGTCTACATGCTGCAAGCAATATCCCCCTACCAAGCCATTTAAATCATATGTTGAATAGGGATAGGTTTTATCAGCACGCTTAGCATCAATTTTAAACGTACGAATTTTTGTTGTTAGATGATTTATATAAAACAAAGCTGATTCCTGAATGGCTGAGATTTCTTTATCAACCTTTAAAGCCGGACTTATCGAAGAAATGCCATATATTTTTTTGAGAATATCCATAATCGGCTTGTAATCTGCACCTTGTAAGTGAACATACATTCTCTCGTGCTGCGCCTCAATACGAACCTCCGGATAATCTGACAATGCTTTTTTTATATTTTTACGTAATTGAACAATAAAGCCTTTACGATTCCTTTTCTTCAATGTAATCTCACCATAGCGGATTACGATATGATCAAATCTTATCATTTCTTTCTTACCTCACTTAACATTTGGATTGCTCTTTCAATTTCCTTAAGTGCCTGCTCTATTTCTTCCTTCGAATGATCATAATCTAAGCTTATTCGTATGGAACTGCCGGCTATTTGCTCATTTTTTCCCATAGCGAGAAGTGTTTGGCTAACCGTTTTTTTCTTTGATGAACAAGCACTGTTTGTTGAGACATAGATTCCAAACTCACCCAAAGTATGAACGAATGTCTCTGATTTAAGTCCCGGAATTGAAAAATTAATAATATGTGGAGCTGCATGTTCTATAGGTGAATTGATGACAACATTCTCCATTTTGGATAGCTCTTGAAGTATCAGAGTACGGTACTCGTTCATTCTTCTACTGCCGTCCCTGCTCTTTTCGATTGCCAATCTCATTGCTTTTGCCAAAGATACGGCCCCAGCCAAGCTTTCCGTCCCACTGCGCATGCCTCTTTCTTGGTTCCCCCCGGCAATTAACGGTGAAAGTGTAATTCCCTCTCTGGCAAATAGAATTCCGGTGCCTTTTAATCCATGGAATTTATGTCCTGATAAAGAATATAAATCGATATGAGCATCACGTAAAGAGAGTTCGACTTTACCAAAGCCCTGAACCCCATCTACATGAAAATGTATTTTAGGATAACTCTTCAAAAAATGTCCTATTTCATAAATTGGTTGTACAGTTCCCACTTCGTTATTAACATGCATAACTGACACCAATATTGTATCTTCTCGGATTGCTTCCTTAACTTGCTCAATTTCAACTCTGCCATCTTGATTAACAGGCAAGTAGGTTACGTCATAGCCAAGTTCCTTTAGCTGTTCAAACGGTCTTTTTACGGAAGGATGCTCGATTGAGGTGGTAATAATATGCTTCCCTCTGTTTCGATAATTTTCTGCTATTCCTTTTATGGCCAGATTATTGCTTTCAGACCCTCCTGAAGTAAAGATAATCTCTGTAGCCTTTACTCCCAGAAGACCCGCGACCTGTTCTCTAGCCTGTGCTAACAGTTTTTCTGACTTCCCTCCGAAGCCATGTAAAGAGGATGGATTCCCCCAGAAATCGGCAGTAACCTTTGCGAAGGAATCAATCACTTCCTTATAGGGTTTTGTTGTCGCGCTATTATCTAAATAAATCATGCTTTTTCCCCTTCCTATCAATAAGAAAATGTAGCATATCCTGTCCTGTTTATAAAGTAATTTTCTCTTATGCCTCTATCTTATGCTGGATTGAACAAAGAAAAAAACCAGACTGGTAAGTCCAGACTGGTCTATACATTGCTATGTTCAAGATACTCTTGGATTTTTTTTAACGAACCCGGTTCAACTTTTTCAATTGCCTCAGCTGCATGCTCTAAAGCATCTTGGTATTGATAATTGCGGAATTGCTTTTCTGCTTCGGTCAGGGCAATAGCAACTGAAGGGAATTTGCTTCTATATCGATTGCCGTATTGAATAACCTTCTCGGCCAACATTACTTGTTCAGTCAATTCAACAGTAGCCTCCTGAACACGACTAACCGCAACACTTGCAATATCCAGATGGTGCATGACTGCATTCATATTCAATGGTTTTTCTTCCAATTTCTCTTTTACTTCTTCAATGCTTTCTTTTGCTTGTATAACCATTAATTCATAAGAAGTTGGAAGACCCGGTAAATTGCTTCCTTTGATGATTCGTAAGGATTCCGTCATGCTTTGATGCAACTTCCTTATCGTTTCTCTTGATTCCAATTCATCCTTACGCAGAGTATTTAATTTCTCTTCAAATTCTTTTTGTAAGTCTTTCAGTTCATCCAATTTGGATTCAAGCTCAACGATGTCCTCTTTTAATACCGTATAAGCTGTCTCTCTTTCGTATATTTTCTCTTTAAGCATTTCCCATTTTGATTTCAATGTAATCAGTGTTTTATCAAGATTAGAACGTGCATCAAGTTCCTTCTCCGGCATTTGATAGATTTGTTTCACCAATTCTGTCTCTTCATCAAGTCTCTCAAGCTGATCAATTGATTTATCTAGCTTTTGCTGATACAAATCCTTAACTGATAAAACATACTGACGTGCCACAACCTCTTTTTCCAACAAATCATAATAGGATTGAATGGATTCGTTTAATTCCTCGATTCCTTTTGCAGCTTCTTCGGTGTTTATGTCAACAATATATTCCTTATATTTTTCTAGATTTTCTTCCATTTTTTCAATTTCATTTTCAAAAAACATATGACTTAACGGATATCCTTGCTCACACATTTCCGCATATCCCATTTTAAGTTCATGCAAAAGTCCCGGTATATGTATTTGGCAATGCCCAATTAAATCAGGAATCAAATCCAATTTTTCTTTCAGGTTTTGCAATTTAGCCTGGATGCCCAGTACTTGCTCTCTAGCCTCTAAGTAATCACCTGATTCTGTTTGGTTATTGAATGTGTCAAAATCCAGAGCAAGCTTATCAAATTCCTCTTCCAATTTACCCGCAGCTTCACCAAATGAATGACGGTGTGCCAATAAACGTTTCTTCTGTTCACGATAAGCTAATAAAAGCTCTTCAACTAATTTTTTATTTTGCTCCTCGCTGCCCACCAATTCATTTAATTCATGCAGCATCGCTGAAAGTGTAATTTCGATTTCTTCAATAATATGCTCAATCTTCTTTTGAACCTGCACTGATTTATTAAATCGGTACTTGTCAGCATATTCTTCTGCATCAAACAGCAGGGTCTCAACATCGGCAAGGCGATCCGTTTGGATTGTATCCCATTCGTTACGCCATCTTTCAAACATTCTCTCTGTTTGACCAGTCATATTCAAACTTTTTACCCTGGCTAATTCTTCTGCTATCGGCCTGTTCATGATGTCAATTTTTTTCTCTGCAAGTCTATCTATTTCTTTGTAGTGTTTCTTCCTTGCCAATATTCCAATAATAAAGGCAATAAAGATAATCACCAATATCCCTATTACATACTCCATATGAAGCCTCCTATTCAAAACGAGACAGATAATATATATAAATAAGTTCAATATCAATGATTTAATGATAACATGGTATAAAGTATTTTTAACTAATAAAATCTACTTTTTCTACAAAAAATTATTCAATGCCCTCTTTTAATATCCAGAAAATATATTTTATTTAAAATATTTGTCGAAAAGGAGGCTTTCTCGATGAAATTTAAGGACGGACATGTACATACCCCATATTGTCCGCACGGAACAGATGAACCCGTTTTTGCTTATATTGAAAAAGCGATAGCGCTGGGGTACGAAGAAATCACCTTTACCGAACACGCTCCTTTACCAAAAGGGTTTATTGATCCGGCTCCAACACGGGATAGTTCCATACAAATGGATCAGTTATTCACATATATAGAGGAAATAAGGCGTTGTAAAGAGAAGTATAAGGCGAAGGTTGCTATTAATATTGGTTTGGAAGTGGATTATATAGATGGCTGGGAACAGGAAACAACAGAATTCCTGAATGAAATTGGCCCTTATTTGGATGACTCGATTCTGTCGGTTCACTTTTTAAAGAATCAAAACGACTGGTATTGCCTGGATTATAGTGAAACAGAATTCGGTCATATGATAGAACAATACCAATCTGTTGATCAACTATATAAGGCTTATTACCATACCCTTCAAAAATCGATTATAAGTGATTTGGGGACATTTAAGCCCAAACGGGTAGGCCATATTTCTCTAATTACAAAATTCCAGAAAAAGTATCCAAGCAATGCCCCATTAGAATCCTATTTACTACCAATACTTTCATTAATAAAAGAACGTGGGTATGAACTGGATTTAAACACGGCCGGCCTTTTTAAACCCTTGTGCGGTGAGACGTACCCTCCCATCCCCTTTATTCAGGCAGCCATAAAAATGGGGATCCCTCTCTGTTATGGATCTGACGCTCACCATCCGGAAGATCTTGGAAGAGGATTAGATGTACTAAAAACAAAAATCTTAACAAACGAATAATCGCTTAGCATCCAGTCAGATGGGGACAGGGCAAACACGCTCCTCAAATAAGCAGTCATTAAGAAATCGTTCAATCTCTAACTGATACTTGTTTATAAAATACAATTCGTTCGTAAATAATTGCCAAACCTCACTGAAGTATTGGGCCTGAATAAAGGGTTCATTCAGTAATGCTTTTAGCTTCATGACAAACATAGATGGATTAATCTTTTTTAATTCACCGCAATCCATACCAGCATCAAGGAATAAATTAATATAAAATTTTTCTTTCGATAAATAGGTTGTATAGATTTCTCTGTTCAGGCTTGAGTCTACTGATATTTCTCTTAATACAAGACGTGTTAATAGGAACTTTTCTCTGTAATAATGCAAGCAAAATTTGGTATACTTTAAGACACATTCTTTCGGACCAATGAGTGGGAGTTGTTCAGCGATATTTTCAATACCGCTTATATAGCCTTCGAAGAAATCTGTAAAACAATATTCAAGGAGACCTTGCTTATGCTGAAAGTGATAAGCTATATTTGCTGAATTACCTCCGGCACGGCCAGCGATATCTCTGATTGAAGTTGCTGAATAACCTTTCATATAGAATAAATAGACAGCAGCTTCAAAAATATCATCTTTTTTATTCGATAGTTTATCCATAAATTTATCTTCCCCCTTTATGATTAACATTCTCTAGGAATGTCAGATGACAAAGTGAAACCTTGCTCGGCGGGGAGTTCTTTCATCCAACACCGAGTATTCGTTGAACCAATCGGGGATATTGCGCTAAGACCTACACAGAACCGTAATAGAAGTGAAGTCTTCGTGCTAATTTGAAAGGAATAAAAGCCGTTCTAGCATAAGCTGTGCGTTCACATGGATTTTCTCTTATACATGAAGTAGTTCTTCTTTTTAGAGACTTATCCTTCTATAACTTCTCGACAAAAAAGACAGTACTGACTATGGTTAGAGGTTATTCTCTATTGAGGGTAACAATGAAAGGAGAATGATGATGTTTCAAGTCGGAAAATATAAAAAAACGAAACCAGAAAACTATCAAATGGTTAGCAAACAGCTGGAAGCCCTAATAGATGGTGAAACAAATTTAATTGCCAATTTGAGCAATGCTTCTGCCCTTTTAAATCAATTTTTGGACGACGTGAACTGGGTAGGATTCTACCTATATGAAGAGGAGCAACTGATACTTGGACCATTTCAAGGTCTCCCAGCCTGCATTCGAATTCCTTTAGGCAAGGGAGTATGCGGAACAGCGGCAGAAAAAAGAGAAATAATCAGGGTAATGGACGTACATCAATTCCCTGGACACATCGCCTGTGATGCTGCCACTCAATCAGAAATCGTTTTGCCGATTCTGAAGGATGGCCGTCTGATTGGTGTACTTGATATAGACAGTCCATCAAAGAATCGTTTTGACAAAGAAGATGAACATGGATTAAAACAATTTGTTGATATACTTGTCCAATCAATTTAAAAAACAAAAGGCTAAGCCAAAAATGAGCTTAGCCCTTTTGTATTAACAGGATACAATCATCTGATTTTTACCTGATCGCTTAGCTGTATACAGGGCATCATCTGCCCGCTTGAAAAGGTTTTTAATCGTATTGTTATTTTTCTGATTGGATTCCCAATACGATACACCGCAAGAAATGGTAACCGGAGGATTTGTTTCTTTTCTTACTTTTTCAACAAGTCTTTCCGCAACTGCTTTACCAGCCTCTATCGGTGCCTTTGGAAGGAAAATAGCCAGTTCTTCCCCGCCCCACCTTGTACCTATATCGGTGTCTCTAATACTATTTTTAATTAAATCAGCTACCTGAATAAGGACCTCGTCTCCCTTTTGGTGCCCATATGTATCATTTGTCAGCTTGAAATTATCTATATCTATTAATATAAACGTTCCCTCAGTTTCAGAATTTATCAGTTCAAGCATTCTTCCTTCAAGATAATTTCTCGAATATAGACCTGTTAAATAATCAGTTATGACCATCTTTTCAAGCTCTTCTCTTAATATTGAGTTCACAAATGCCATCGAAGAATGATGAATAAGAGACTGCATTAATTTAAACATATCAAATGTAAAATGATACGGTACTCGATGAAGAACAATACAAAAACCATCCATCTTTCCACTATGTATCATAGGGAAAGCCATAAGGGATTTATAAGGGCCATCCTGCCCGACTTTATCCGAATCCATATCCCCAATATATAAAGCCTCCCGATCCTGCTCTAAGCTGCCTTTGACATATTGGATGTAGTGTTTAGATGTCTCTTCAGTGAAAAAAGGTGAACTTCCCGGGACAAGTTTTGTCTGTCCATTCCTAATCATAAAAAAGCCTACTTCGTCTGCGAGGAATGATTTATTTATTTGTTGCTTCATATAACTAACTGTTTCACTAAGCCTCAAGGTAGAATTTAGACGATGCGATGTTTCATTAATCAGACGTAAATCCGCAATTAAGCGTTTGGATTGTTCATATAATTGGGCATTCTCCAGTGCCCCGCCTGCCGTATTCGCGAGGAGAGAGATGAATTCGATTTCCGTATCAGGAAATATGACTGCTTCAGGTGCAATAACTTGTAAAACCCCATAAACACCCTGCTTGCCTAATAAAGGCGCATACAACACAGAATTTTTCACTTCCATTGAATCCTCAAATTGAACACGACCGGAAACATATGCCTGCATGGCAGATAAATTTTCCCCATCCATTTCCAAACTTTTAATTGGAAGATTTAATGTGTTATCGCTATCCTGAGACATTAGCAAATAGTAAACAAAGGACGGATATACTTCACGCAGGGTTTCTATTACCTCCGCCAAAACGGAATGCATATTCATAGAGGAATGAAATTCTGTCGTAATCCGTTGCAATAGTTTATATCGTTTCTCTTCCTTTTTTCGTTCTGAAATTGCAATTGCCTTGTGCAGTAATTCTCCTATCACTGTCCTCAATTCAGATAAATCAATTCTATTATCATTTTTCAACTCTTTATTTTCAGAAAGAACTACAAATAGTCCCAGTAATTCTCCTTCATGATATAAAGGAATTCCCAAGGGGTATAATGTATCAGTTAATGATACACAGGCTTCCGTACATAAATCTTTCATTGAGGAGTTTAGTAAAGCATCAAGTGAAATGGTGCTAGCAAACTGATTTTGGAGTTCTGTTTTCGAAGCCGCTTTTTCCAGATAGAGCTTTTGTTTCCAAGGATCATTATAATAACAGGCAATCTCATCCACCCTTAATAATTCCAATAAGAAGTCGACCATTTTATCTGTAAATCTATCTAAAAAGAGTTCATTATCATCTTTAATCATACATTCAACAAATAGACTTTTTAAATTTGTTTCCCAGCTCAGATTTAATTGATTATCTACCATCACATTAATCAACACCTGTTGTCATATTTTATTTCGTATTTTTTATAAATTTAGATTGATTTTTAAAAAAATAATACTTTATACCTGCATTTTACCAATATATGCTAAAATAATCATTACTTTCTTTCAATATAATTACATTTTTTATTTAAACCTGTGAAGGAAGCATCATATTGTAACGATTCCATTTAAGAGAATCCCTTGACTTATGTAACAATAAATTATACAATATTCTTTGTGTAAAATATCGCAGCTTATGTTCACATCTTTATTCGTTCATTTCATTCCTCTACCATGAGGTGTATCTTGTAACCCGCTGCTGCTAGGGCGAAGGTACATGAAAATGAAATGGCAGTAATGTTTGTAAACATCAGTTTTTATTTTACAAAAATAAAAACATTCAAGGAGGAGTCTTCTTATGGCTCGTTATACAGGTCCAAGCTGGAAACTATCCCGTCGTTTAGGAATTTCCCTAAGCGGTACAGGTAAAGAATTAGAAAAGCGTCCTTACGCACCAGGACAACACGGTCCTAACCAACGCAAAAAGCTTTCCGAATACGGTTTGCAATTGCAAGAAAAACAAAAACTTCGTCACATGTACGGTGTGAACGA
Source organism: Pradoshia sp. D12 (assembly GCF_008935075.1). Lineage (NCBI taxonomy): Bacteria > Bacillati > Bacillota > Bacilli > Caryophanales > Bacillaceae > Pradoshia > Pradoshia sp. D12. Next base: position 3,202,010 of record NZ_CP044545.1, read on the forward strand.
ACGTCAATTCCGCACAATGTTCGATCGTGCTGCTAAAATGCCTGGTAAACAAGGTGAAAACTTCATGATTCTTCTTGATTCTCGCCTTGATAACATTGTTTACCGTTTAGGTTTAGCTCGTACTCGTCGTCAAGCTCGTCAGCTTGTAAACCACGGGCACATCTTGGTTGATGGACGTCGCGTTGACATCCCATCTTACCGTTTAGCTCCTGGTCAAGTAATCGGAGTACGTGAAAAATCCCGTAACCTTGATATCATCAAGGAAGCTATGGAAGTAAACAACTTCGTACCTGACTACCTAACTTTCGATGCTGACAAGTTAGAAGGTACATTCACTCGCTTACCTGAGCGTTCTGAATTACCAGCTGAAATTAACGAAGCTCTTATCGTTGAGTTCTACTCTCGTTAATTAATACGCTTTGTAAATAGCGTATTCAAAAACCCTGGAAACCTTGTTTCCAGGGTTTTTATTTGTGTAGAAAATATAATTACTAAACTTATAATCAGACTCGAAATATTATTTATAAGAATTATGAAGCAAATGACACTTAATTCTCTCTTTGTTTTTGGAAAAACGAAGACCAGGCAATACCTTAAAAATTTACCATGACATCATCTGTAAACACCATTAAACGGGACTCCAAACCTAAAACAGATCTTAGGTTTTTCATCCTAACAAGATCTGTTTTGGTGTACTTAACATAGCTGTGGACATATCTATTAAATCAATTTCTTTTGGAATACTTTTCAATCACATAAAGTAAAAGCCAGCATCAAACTCACTAAAAATCGGAAATTAAATCCCCTCTAACTTTATCTACAAATAGAAATTAGTCACCTCTTCAGATGTATTATAAAAGAACTATATTGTGGATCAAATTTATCATTCACTTATTAGACAGTACAGTAGAATAACGGTTTGTTACCTCCTTCATTTCAAGACTATCCCAACTATTAGAGTAACTGATACTTATACCAATCTATACATATTGTAGTAGGCGAGAAAATGAAAAATGAAAAAAATAAAAATCAGAAAAAATATAATAGTTTATTTAATATTTTATTAACAAACTAATCAAAAATTGTGATAATATAGTTAATTGTGTAAATTATTACTAACAAAGAGGAGGGGAATTTGTTGGCTTCTTAATTTTAATGAGGAATACCAACAACTAAGATGAAAAAATATATTGCTGGAATTTTAACTGTTTTCTTAAGTTTTACTGTACTATTTTTAACGAATAGTAATCAGGTTGAGGCTGCTTCCAAAACGATGTACGTAACTGCAGACAATTTAAATGTGAGGGAGAAAGCATCATCATCGTCAAAAATTATTACGGCCTTAAAGAAAAATACAAAATTGATTGTAACTAAAAAGAGCGGTAACTGGGGATATGTCAAAGTTAACAAAAAAAATGGATGGGTATCAATAAATTATTTAACATCCAAGGCTCCCGTAACAAATAAAACAATGTACACTACTGAAAAAACAACCCTGAAAAAGCTAGCAAAAAATAACTCCGGCACGCTGAAAACGATTAACAAAGAGGCAACAATAATTGTTTATTCAACTACTTCCGATAAATATGCCAAAGCAAAGTACGGTGGAAAAACGGGATGGATTTTAAAATCTAAAGTGAAAGATTCGAAGACAGTTACAACAACTTCAAAAGCAGCAATAAAATATAAAACAATTAAACAAAATGACAATACTTTAGCAAAAGGCACTACGAAAGTCGTCCAAAAAGGAAGCAACGGAAATCAAACGATCATATACAAGAAAACGTTAAAAAATGGAAAGCTAATTAGCACAAAAAAAATATCGTCTAAAGTAACAAAAAAAGCAGTGAATCAAATTATTAAAGTAGGTACTAAAGAAACTAAAGCATCTAATTATGCAACCGAGGTTCTTCGATTGGTTAACCAAGAACGCGCAAAAGTAAATATAGCACCTTTGAAAAATTTAAATAGTCTTTCGAAAGTTGCCGAAGTTAAATCAAAAGATATGCGTGATAACAATTATTTCAATCATACAAGCCCCACATACGGGTCTCCGGGAGAAATGGTAAAAAAATTCAATATTTCTTTCACGATGCTTGGTGAAAATATTGCAGCTGGACAAATTACTCCTGCATCTGTAGTGAACAGTTGGATGAATAGCCCAGGGCACAAAGCGAATATTCTCGATGCACGTTATACCCATATCGGAATTGGGTATGCCGAAGGTGGTTCATGGAAACATTATTGGACACAATTATTTTTAAAACAGTAAGTAAAAATACTTAATATTCATTTCAATTTTATTTCTTTCAACCATTTATAATAAAGCACAATAAGAAAAATATCTTACTATACATTAAAAGGGCTGCCTAACCGAGACAGCCCTTTCTTCTTTCTATCATGCGTACTTAATAAGCGTGTATTTCTTTTTACCGCGGCGAATTACCGTGAATTGTCCTTCTAGCTTATCATCCTCTGTCATCGTATGAGCGAGGTCTGTGACTCTTTCACCGTTGATGTAGATCGCACCATTTGTGATATCCTCACGCCCCTGACGTTTAGAAGGAGAAATTTTTGCATTTACTAGTAAATCTACCAAGAGCAGTTCCTCATTGCTGCCCACTTCAAAGCTTGGTACATCCTTGAAGCCCTGGCGAATTTCTTCTACAGATAATTGCTTAATATCACCGCTGAATAAAGCTTTAGAAATATTGATTGCTTGTTGTAAAGCTTCTTTACCATGAACAAGTTTCGTTACTTCCTCAGCAAGCGCCTTCTGAGCTGCCCGTTTTTCCGGAGCTTCAGCAACCTCTTTCTCAAGCGCTTCGATTTCTTCTTTGCTTAAGAATGTAAAGTATTTAATGTATTTAATAACATCACGGTCATCTGTATTAATCCAGAACTGGTAGAACTCATATGGAGACGTTTTTTCACGATCTAACCATACCGCTCCGCCTTCTGTTTTACCAAACTTAGTTCCATCTGATTTTGTAACTAATGGAACCGTTAAACCAAAGGCTTTTGCATCTTCCTTCGTTTTACGAATTAATTCCAGACCTGCGGTAATATTTCCCCATTGATCACTTCCGCCGATTTGTAAACGGCAGCCTTGAGTTTCGTATAACTTCAGGAAATCAAGAGATTGCATGATCATGTAACTGAATTCAGTAAACGAGATACCAGACTCAATACGGGATTGTACAGAATCTTTAGCAAGCATGTAGTTGAGTCCAAAATGTTTCCCAATATCCCGAAGGAACGTAATTAAGTTCATGTTGCCAATCCAGTCATAGTTATTAGCCATGATTGCTTTATTCTCACCAGTTTCGAAGTCGAGGAAACGGGAAAGCTGATCTTTAATACGTGCAGTCCATTGGTGAACAACATCCTCTGTATTTAACGTACGCTCAGCTTTTTTACCACTTGGGTCTCCTATCATACCTGTCGCTCCGCCGACTAATGGGATTGGCTGATGTCCTGCTAACTGGAATCGTTTCAGGATTAAAATAGGTAACAAGTGACCAATATGCAAGCTATCGGCAGTCGGATCGAAGCCAGCATATAGTTTCACGCTTTCTTCCTGTAATAATTTTTCCAATCCCTCTTCATCTGTAAATTGATTCACGAGACCTCTAAAACGTAAATCATCTAAAATATTCATCCTTCTCCACCTCTTACTGTTTAGATTAGATTAAAATAAAAAACGCCCCTTCATCTAAATGAAGGGACGATTACTATCGCGGTACCACCCAACTTGCGAAACATATAACTGTCTCGCCGCTTATCCTTTTAACGGAAAGGTTCCGGCATTCGCTACACAGCTTTACATAAAGCATTCCCGAATGCTGCTCGAGGAGGTAATTCATCATTTCGCTTGTACCGGTTTACACCACCCACCGGCTCTCTTAAACATTGGCGAACTAACTACTGAAATCCTGTTATCGCATCAAATATATAATATTGGTTATGCTTTTTTTACCATAATAACAAACTGTTTGTCAAACCCAATAATTGTATTGTTTCGCTAATATAGAGAAACTATACCTACCTGAAACACTTGCTTATGCTATAATGTATGTGATTTGTTGGGGGAGTGAATGAATGAAAGATATTTTTATAAAACTTAAAGAAAGGCTTGCGCCATTGTGGGACTTTGTAAACAAACCCGTTGTACAGCGAAGAGCACGTATTTCCTATCAGGTTATCTGGAATAATCTATTAATCTTCTTAATTGTATCTGTCATCGGGATGGCATTTGCTGGCGGAGTTGGAGCTGGTTACTTTGCATCTATGGTAAAAGACGAACCAATCAGGAGCAAGGAACAGCTTAAATCAAGTGTGTCCAGTTATGAAGAAACATCTGAGATTTATTTTGCAAGCAATGTATATATGGGGAAAATGCGTTCTGATCTTGAACGTAAAGCAGTGAAACTGGAAAATGTTTCGGATTACGTTAAGACAGCATTAATTTCCACAGAAGATTCCTATTTTTATGAGCATAAGGGTGTTGTACCAAAAGCCATCATTCGAGCTTTACTTCAGGAAGTGACAAATTCTTCTGTCCAATCAGGAGGAAGCACACTGACACAACAATTAATAAAACAACAAATCTTAACGAATGAGGTTTCCTTTGATCGTAAGGCGAAGGAAATCCTGCTGGCATTACGCCTTGAAAAATTCATGAAAAAAGATGAGATTTTAGAAGCTTATCTGAATGTCTCACCGTTTGGCAGAAATTCCTCCGGCCGTAATATTGCCGGTGTCCAGGCTGCAGCGGATGGCATTTTCGGGGTAGATGCCAAAGATTTAACTCTGCCACAGGCTGCCTTTATTGCGGGATTACCAAAGAATCCATACCTTTATACACCATTTACACAATCCGGTGAAGTGAAGGAGGACCTTTCCCCAGGTATCAATCGTATGAAAACAGTTCTTAAAAGAATGTATACCAACGATGCCATTACAAAGGAAGAATATGATAAAGCATTAAAATATGATATTAAGAAAGACCTTGCAAAGAAACAAACATATCCTACTGAAAAGTATCCATACTTAACATATGAAGTAGAAAAAAGAGCAATTGAAATCATGATGCCAATATTGGCAAAGAACGATGGGCTTTCAAGCAAGGATTTAGAAAAAGACGATGACCTATATAAGCAATACTATACTCTGGCTGATCAGGCCATCCGACAAAATGGCTATCAAATTCATACAACCATAAACAAAAAAATGTATGACAATATGCAAAAAGTCACTAAAAATTACCCTTATTATCAGGGTACCCGCCAGGTGGAGAAAAAGAATCCGGATACAGGAGAAACCTATATAGAGAATGAACCAATTGAAGTTGGCGCCATGCTAATTGAAAACTCTACCGGAAAAATACTCAGCTTCGTTGGAGGCCGTGATTTTAAACGGGAGCAGCTTAATCATGCTACATCAGCTGTACGTTCAAATGGTTCAACAATGAAGCCACTACTTGTATATGCACCAGCAATGGAGTACGGAGTTTCCTATCCAGGCAAAACTTTGGTCAATGCACCTGTGAACATTCGCGGTTGGAGTCCAGGAAACTATGCTGGCGGCGGAATTACCGGTATAACCTCTGCACGTGAAGCATTAAAGAGATCCTATAATATACCGGCAGCGGTTCAATATGCGGAAATTATAAATCGCAACCCAGTAAAATATCTTGAAAAAATGGGCTTCACCTCTTTAGAAAAGCAAGATTATACAAACCTTTCCACGTCTTTGGGTGCATTAGCCAGAGGCGTAACCGTAGAAGAGAATACGAATGCCTATGCAACATTTGCAAATGGTGGACAATTCGTAGATAGCTATATGATCGAAAAAATAGTAGATTCTAATGGAAAGACCATTTACCAACATAAAAAAGCGAAGACGGATGTATTCAGTCCACAAACAGCTTATTTAACAATTGATATGATGAGGGATGTCATCACCTCTGGAACAGCAGCAGGTTTAAACAGTAAATTGAAGTTTTCAGCCGACTGGGCCGGCAAAACCGGCACTAGCCAGAACTTTCATGATGCCTGGATGGTCGCGACCAATCCAAATGTCACATTTGGAGTTTGGATGGGATATGATTCAAATGCATCTGTGGATACATATGGAATGAGTTATTCACAGCGAAATCAAACATTATGGGCACAATTAATTAATTCAGCTTATGATGTTGCACCAAACTTAGTCGGGACTTCGAAGCGACACCAAATGCCAGGTGGAATTGTATCCAGATCCTATTGCACATTGACCGGTTCCCTGGCATCCAAATCATGTATAGATGCAGGACTCGCAAAATCCGATTATTTCAATGCCAAATATCTTCCTTCATCTGAGAACGGCAATTTGGCAACATCAAGCGAAAGATATGTGTTCATAAATGGTAAGAAATATGTGGCACTGGGGTCTACTCCAGAGGAATTCACAGAAACCGGTCTTGTGATCAATGCCGACTTTTCTAACATTACAGGAGCAAAATACCTTATTGATAAATCATCTATTACGCCAAAAGGCTCTGAATTTGAAGGGGCAGCTATCGGAGCTTCGAAAATGAATGATAACGGGAAAGTACCTGGAGCACCGGCAGTTACTTCAAAGGAGAAAGTCATCAACTGGAAATCTTCTGGTGACTCTGACATAGTTGGATATCGTGTTTATAGAAATGGTGCTAAAGTAGCCAGTATCAAATCTGACAATACACTCAGCTTTAAAACAGATGGAAATGGAAAGTACTACATTACTGCAGTGGATATAGCTGGTAATGAATCTGCTCCATCCTCTATTATCGAATATAAACCAGCTCCTAAGCCGGAACCTAAGCCTAAAGAAGTAAAAAAAGAGAAGGCAGAAGATAAAAAAGAAGACATAGAAGATAAAAAAGAAGAGAAGAAAGATCCAAAAGAAGATGAAAAACCAGTTCATGCCGAAGAACAAGAGCATGATGAAAATACAGAGGAATAAAAAAGAGGCTGTTCCAGGTCGGTATCACACTCGACTATCGGAACAGCCTTTCTCTATATCTATCAAACAACTTTTTTTTGCAATCCCCAATATATATAGGATTACTTGAATCCCTTTTTATATATTGAATAAGAAAATCTCTGTCCTCAGGATATGTTAACTTCAGTGTTTTTAATTCCTCAAGGTCTTTCCAGGCAATATCATAAATAAGACCGTCCGGATCCCGAATATTTCTTTCACCACCCATAATCCTCACTATATAGTAGCGAACTTCAGCAGTAATATAGTGTGTTTCATATATTACCCTTTTTACCTTAACTTCTTCAACAATTTCTGTTAAATATCCCGTTTCTTCTTCCATCTCTCTAATACAGCACTGTTCAAAACTTTCATCTACTTCTTTACCGCCCGATGGAATAGACCATAATTTTTCTCTTCAGGTTTCCCCTGCAGAACCATTAACAATTGACCATTGTCATTGATACATAGACCTGAAGAACCAAACCATTCTTTCACTTTATCAAGCCCCTTTTAAACTACAATCTTTAATTTCTATATAGCAAAATGATGTTACTTTTCTTCATCATTTAATAAAAATAACTCAACAATTTATATGCAATTGCTTTTAGGTAATTTGTTCAATAGTTTCATCGGCATCACTCCATTTCTTTTCTGGCTAATCAATTATCAATTTATCTATTTTTACTATCCTATTAAAATTGAAAAACTTATGTAATTGGTAAATGATTTTTTATAAAAGTTTACTCATAATTTCCCCTGGTAACCCATCTATCGCACAGACCTTTTCAGATTTGAATCCAAGATTAGCTAATATTTTTCTCGAAGGAATATTATTAGGGTCTATTATCGCCACTAATTTCTTCAATTCCGATTTCCTCACTTTTCCAATTAATACTTCGGCAATATCTGTCCCATACCGTTGCCCCCAATGTTCAGGTAGAATCATATAGCCAATTTCAGCTTCGTCAGTAAGTTTTTCATTTAAAATTAAAGATCCGAGTCCAATGAATCTCTGAACGGAAGCATCAAAAATTTTAAAAGTCCCAAAGTTTTCATGTTTCTTATTACGTTGCAATATCTTTTGATAGTTCAACCTTGCCTCCTCTAAAGGCAGAGCCCGTTCTGTTATTTGGGCCATAACCTTCTCATTACTTACCAAACTATAATAATCCTTAAAATCGGTTTCTTGAAACTTCATTAGGTTAATATTCTTCATTTCCCCCACTCTTCCTGCTAAATGGAATGATATGTATTCCATTTGCTCATATCCTTTGTAAAAACCAAAAAAAGGGGTGTTTATAAGGGTTAAATCACCTTATAAACACCCCTGTTTTAATCTTCCATCGTTGATAAGTCGCCTGTTGGCAATTCAAGCTCCCAAGCTTTTAATACCCTGCGCATAATTTTACCACTGCGCGTTTTCGGCAGTTTATCCTTGAACTCAATCTCTCTTGGTGAAGCATGTGCAGCAAGCCCTTGTTTAACAAATAGCCTGATATCCTCTTTCAGCTCATCCGAAGGCTCGTATCCAGACCTGAGGGCAATAAATGCTTTAATGATTTCACCCCGTACAGGATCCGGTTTGCCTATTACACCCGCTTCAGCAACCGCCGGATGTTCTACCAGCTTGCTTTCAACCTCAAAAGGTCCTACCCGTTCTCCGGATGTCATAATAACATCATCAATTCTGCCCTGGAACCAGAAGTACCCATCTTCATCCATATAAGCTGAATCTCCTGAAACATACCATCCTGATGGCATAAAATAGGATTCATACTTTTGTGGATTATTCCAGATTTGCCTCATCATGGATGGCCATCCTTTTTTAATTGCTAAATTGCCCATACGATAAGGCGGTACTTCATTCCCTTGGTCATCTACGATGGCAGCCTCGACTCCAGGAATTGGCTTACCCATAGAACCCGGTTTAATCTCCATACTTGGATAGTTACAGATTAGTTGTGCACCGGTCTCTGTCATCCACCATGTATCATGGATACGTTTGGAGAATACTTTTTGTCCCCATTTAATAACTTCAGGATTTAAAGGTTCACCTACACTTAGTAAGTGGCGAAGGCTGGATAAATCAAATTGTTTTACTACCTCATCCCCTGCCCCCATCAGCATACGGAATGCAGTAGGGGCACTGTACCACACGGTTACATGGAAATCTTCAATGGTTTGATACCAAGCTTCCGGGCTAAATCGTCCACCTGTGACCACAGAAGAGGCTCCATTTAGCCATGGAGCAAATATCCCATAAGACGTTCCTGTGACCCAGCCTGGATCCGCTGTACACCAATATACATCCTCTTCTTTTAGGTCGAGTACCCATTGTCCGGTTTTCAGATGCTGAATCATTGAATTATGCGCATGCAGAACACCCTTTGGCTTACCGGTTGAACCGGAAGTATAATGTAGAATCAGACCGTCTTCCCGATCTACCCATTCTATATCTAATTTTTTAGATGCATTTTCATATTTGCTGTTAAAATCTATATATTTACCAGTTTCCTCTACATTATCTCCTACTACAAAAATATGTTTCAATGCTGGCAGGTCATCTGCAGGAATTCTAGACAATAATTCAGGGGTAGTGACGATTACACTGGCTTCACTATCTTCCAATCGATCCTTAACCGCCCCTTCCATAAATGCCTCAAATAACGGGCCGACAATAGCTCCCAATTTTATCGCACCCAGCACTGTGAAATACAATTCCGGTGATCTCGGCATAAAAATAAATACCCTGTCACCTTTTGTTACATTCCCATATTCCTTCAGAACATTTCCTGCTTTATTCGATAAATCTTTCATATCACTATATGTATACTTCTCATAGCGATTAGGGTCCTTATAATATAATGCTACCTTATTGCGCCTGAAATTTTCAGTATGCCTGTCAATACATTCGTATGCCGCATTCACTTTACCCGTTTCATTCCAAGAGAATTCCTGCTCTACATCCTTCCAGTCAAATGATCTGTAGATTTCCTCATAGTTTGCTAAATTATAATCCCCTTGCACAACAGAAAGCGCTTCCAGTTTCATAATTATTCCCCCCTGATCAAAGATAATATATTGATAGTATAGTACAAAATCCATTTTATCTCAATTTTTAAAATATTTAATAAGTTACACTAATATGTTACAATTTTTATAATTGTAGTGTTTTTAAGATAACATCCCCATTAAGTGTTTAAGAGAATTATGCCAGTAAGCTTCTTAATTTCCACTACATATGACTTAAAAAGTTCATATCATGAAGCATTTATGGATTTAAAGTGCTGTATAATAGCTTTAAAATGTGACCTGGGTGGTGTATGGATGGAGCATAAAAAAACGTATAATTTGAAGGAATTGCAAACCCCATGTGGGCCGTTAGTTATCGAGGGCCCGGTATCTCGAGATCAATTAGAAAATCTTGAATTTCATGAGGGTCTCGTTGCCTTTAGGGTTCCTGAGAAGCAGCATAAGGCTTTAATTCAAATCAGCAGCCTTCCTGAAGGCCGAATTATTATTGCGAGGGCCGGCGATGTCATTGTCGGATATGTCACTTATTTATACCCAGATCCTCTTGAAAGATGGTCTGAAGGGAAAATGGATGACTTACTGGAATTGGGTGCTATTGAAGTAATCCGTGAATATCGCGGATGTGCGGTCGGGAAAAACTTGATCCGCGTGGCTATGATGGATGAGTGGATGGAAAATTACATTATTATTACCACAGAATATTATTGGCATTGGGATTTAAAAGGCAGCGGATTAAATGTATGGGAATATCGAAAAATGATGGAGAAAATGATGAGTGCCGGTGGCTTGGAATGGTATGCCACTGATGACCCTGAAATTTGCTCCCATCCAGCCAATTGTTTAATGGCCAGAATCGGGAAAAACGTTAAAAAAGAGAGTATTCAAAAATTCGATCAATTACGATTCATGAATCGATATATGTATTGAACGAACTGATTTTTGAGGAGGGCTACTTGTGATTATTGAGGATATCATGATCAAGGATGTTATTACGCTTCAAAAAAATGCTACACTCCAGCAGGCAATTGATTTAGTAAAACAAAAAAAAATCAGGCATATACCAATAGTAGATGATGAACAACGGTTAATCGGCCTGTTATGTGATGTCGATATCCGCTCTGCAACTCCATCTATCTTCCATCTTGATGAATATAAGGAAGACCTTCTAAAGCCAATAAGCGATATCATGATTACCGATATTTATACAGCACACCCACTTGATTTCGTTGAAGAGATTGCATTTGTATTCTATGAACAAAAGATATCTTGTATGCCTGTGATCAGCGACAACAAATTAGTCGGGATTATTACTGAAACAGATCTTCTGCATACATATGTAGAACTTACTGGCTCAAATCAGCCTGCATCCCAAATAGAGGTAAAGGTCACTAATAAATCAGGTACGCTCAGTGAAATAGCCGAAGTCATCAAAGGCCACAATTCCAATGTAAATAGCATTTTCATTTATCCATATAAAGAAGACCCGGCATTTAAAGTCTTGGTACTAAGGATTCAAACAATGAACCCGCTGAAAATCGTACAGGACCTACGGTCATCCGGATATGAGGTATTATGGCCAGATATACCGGAGAGCACTCTATGAAGGAAGCCTCATTTGTTTATTCAACCGATCTACTTTCCTACAAATTTAATGATAACCATCCTTTTAACCAAAAACGGCTGCAAATAACAGTAGACTTATTAAATAAAATGAATGCCCTGAAAGAGGATGACTGCATCAAACCACGAATGGCAACAGATGAGGAATTAAGCCTGGTGCATGATCCCGATTACATCAGTGCGATTAGATTAGCCGGACAAGGAAAGCTTGACCAGGATAAAGCATTAAATTATGGAATTGGGACCGAAGACACCCCCATTTTCTCTGGAATGCATGAGGCAAGCGCCTGGCTTGTGGGAGGAACATTGTCTGCCGTTGATGAAGTAATGGAAGGGCGTGCTCAGCATGCCATAAACCTGGGCGGTGGTTTGCATCATGGCTTTAGAGGGAAAGCCTCCGGATTCTGTATCTATAATGACAGCTCTGTTGCCATTAAATATATGCAAAAAAAATATAATGCCAGAGTTCTCTACGTAGATACGGATGCCCATCATGGAGATGGTGTTCAGTGGACTTTTTATGATGATCCTTCTGTTTGTACACTGTCCATTCACGAAACAGGTCGCTACCTATTCCCTGGAACTGGCAATATTACTGAACGTGGAAATGGAAAAGGATATGGTTATTCATTTAATATCCCCCTCGATGCCTTTACGGAGGATGAATCATGGCTCGAGTGCTATGAAAAATCCTTTAAATCTGTCATAGAATTTTTTCGCCCAGACGTTATTTTAACTCAAAACGGCGCTGACGCTCATTACTATGATCCATTAACGCACCTTTCTGCTACCACTGCAATCTATCAATCCATCCCAAAACTGGCCCATAAGCTTGCACACCAGTACTGTCAAGGTAAGTGGATAGCAGTTGGTGGCGGTGGATATGATATCTGGAGAGTGGTTCCGCGTGCCTGGTCCCTAATATGGCTAGAAATGACTAATAATTCGAATTGTTCAGGTGAGTTGCCTGTTGATTGGGTCAATCATTGGTCAGCATTAGCACCCGTTACATTACCCACTACATGGGAAGATCCACCTGATATGTACAAGCCCATCCCACGTAAGGCTGAGATTACTGAAAAAAATGCAAAAACTCTAGAAAAGGCATTATACACGATTCTATCCTAACCCTATGAATCTGCTGAATTTCAAATACCTGATTATTTAAATTTCTTATATAACTGGTCACAGACACCAAGTTACACACTAAAAAGATGAGGACTGGATATAATGTATACTACCTGTTTTACTAAAATAAAAAGCTGAACCATTTGTAGAACTATTCACAAAATGGCTCAGCTTTTTTTATTTTTTATTTTGTTGAATCTCTCTCTTCAATTCTGTACGGCAGAATTACGGAGGATTCATCTACCTCTTCTTTGTTCATAAGCTTTGTCAGCAAGCGCATGGAAACAGCACCAATATCATATAATGGCTGAACAACCGACGTTAGGCGAGGTCGCACCATTAAAGATAATCTCGTGCTATCCGAACTGATTACTTCAAGATCCTCCGGTATGGAGATACCTTTATCTTGTGCTGCATGAATGATACCAAGAGCTGCCTCATCTGAACATACAAAAATAGCTGTCGGTTTATTATCCAATTCCATTAGCTGGTTCAAGGCTTCGATTCCGTCATCATAGGATGCATCTGTTTCTACTAGATATTCTTCATTATAAGGAATATTAGCTGCCTCCAATGCTTTTCGGTATCCCGGCACCATTTTTTTCTCTATAATTGCATTTTGAAAAGATCCTGATACCATGGCAATATTCTTATGTCCACGATCAGCAAAAGATTTAATCGCATCCATCACTGCTTGTTCATAATCAATATTCACAGATGGAATTTGAGCAGAATCTTCAATTGTACCTGCCAATACAACAGGAACCGGTGATTTCTTGAATTCTTCAATATGCTCATCCGTAATATTTGAACTCATAAAGACAAGTCCATCGACTTGTTTGCCAAGCATCGTTTGGATTAGTCGGCTTTCTTTTTCTTCATTTGAATCCGAGTTACTTAAAATAATATTATATTTATACATGGTGGCAATATCTTCAATCCCTCTTGCTAATTCAGCATAGAAGATACTGGAGATATCTGGGATAATAACTCCGACTGTTGTTGTTTTCTTACTTGCTAATCCGCGTGCCACAGCATTCGGTCTGTAGCCAAGTCTTTCAATTACTTCATTTACTTTTTTACGTGTTGCCGGTTTAACGTTTGGATTACCATTGACAACACGTGATACAGTTGCCATGGAAACATTTGCTTCACGAGCTACATCATAAATTGTAATATTCATTTTTTACACCGCCCAAATTTCTCTATTCTAATCCTAATAGTATTCAATTAAGTACCATTTAGTATGTTATTATAATAATACTCTACCCTCTAAATTCGTGCAAATAAACACTTTATCTATTTTCTTACTATTGTATACATAACAAATCCAATTTTCACTAAGACTAACTCAGTACTTCTTTAAAATGATAGCATTTGAATAATAAATTATAAAAATTCCACTGAAAAATTCAGGGACTATTGATTCGTTAATCTATTGGAGAAAAATGAAAAAGAGTTGCCAAATAGCAACTCCATATTTATTAAATTCTGATACCTGTCTGCTTGGTAAATTGATTAATCTCGTTTACAAACGTATCAAATTGGTTTAGATCCATCTGTTGTGCGGAATCGGAAAGAGCAACTGCCGGATCCGGATGAACTTCAGCCATAACCCCATCAGCACCGATTGCCAATGCAGCTTTAGCAGTTGGAATTAGCAGATCTCTTCGGCCAGTCGAATGCGTAACATCCACCATTACCGGTAAATGCGTTTCCTTTTTCAGTATAGGTACAGCTGAAATATCCAATGTATTCCGTGTAGCTTTTTCATACGTACGAATTCCGCGTTCACATAATATGATATTTCCATTTCCCTGCGCCATTATATATTCAGCTGCGTTAATGAACTCTTCAATTGTCGCTGCCAGCCCTCTTTTTAGCAGAACGGGTTTATTGACCGCTCCCGCTGCTTTTAACAACTCAAAGTTCTGCATATTACGAGCACCAATCTGGATCACATCAATATACTTAACCGCAGTCTCAATATCCGCCGGGTTTACAATTTCGCTTATAACAGCCAAATCGAATTCATCAGCAACCCTTTTCAGGATTTTTAATCCTTCTTCACCCAACCCTTGGAAATCATAAGGGGATGTTCTCGGTTTATAAGCTCCGCCTCGAAGTAATTTATATCCTTTATCCTTAACAGCTTTTGCTACAGTCGCTACTTGTTCATAGGATTCTACCGCACATGGGCCAAACACAAAGGACGGTTGTCCATTTCCCACTTTCTCACCCTTCAAATCAATTATAGTATCATCAGGATGCTTTTTACGGGAAACAAGCAATGCTTTACGATGATCATCTTCCTGTAGTTCAAGGCTTGCTTTAAATATTTCCTTGAAAATATGTTCAATGGTTGATTTTTCAAATGGACCATCATTATTTTGGATAAGTGTATTAAGCATTTCTCTTTCTCTAACAGGATCAAAACGATACTGGCTTTGCTTACCTTTTAATTCACCGATTTGTTGTACAACTTTTCCTCGTTCGTTAATAAGCTTTAATAATTGCAAATTCAAATTATCCAGTTGTTCTCTTAATACATCCAGTTCCATATTACTCAATATCACTCATCCTCTCTGTTCTGCATTGCATGTTTTAGCCTGGGTTTCATATATTTTAAAAATTTCTAAATCACTTAGTAAAATATTTTACATTTCAGTATATAATTGAAACTATTATAACGGATTAATTCGGTATTGTCACTATTAAACCTTTATCAATAAACCGCTTTTAAGTGTTAAAGCATAAAAGGAGAGACGAATCCTTGACCAAAAAAATTTTTGCTCTCGATATTGGCACTCGCTCAGTTGTAGGAATCATATTAGAAATACGCCTCGATCAATATGTCGTTACAGACGTCATCATTAGAGAACATACTGAGCGTGCCATGCTGGATGGCCAGATTCATGATGTCGTAGCTGTTTCCAACGTTATACTCGATATTAAGCTTACACTTGAAAAAAAGCACGGTCCTCTTACTAAAGTATGTGTAGCAGCTGCAGGACGTGCTTTGCGTACAGAGATTGGGAGATCATCTATTCCCATATCCGGCAAGCCTCTCCTGTCTGCCGATGACCGCATTCATCTGGAATTAGCTGCTGTACAACAAGCACAGTTTCAGGTAGCTGAAAAAGAAGACATCCAAAGTAATTATCATTATTATTGTGTAGGCTATTCTGTTCTCCATTACTATCTTGATGGCCAGGAAATCGGAAATTTACTTGACCAAAAAGGGGATGAAGCAGAAGCAGAAATTATCGCTACTTTTCTGCCGCGAGTGGTCGTTGAATCACTGTTTGCTGCACTCAAAAGAGTAAATCTTGAGCTAGAAGCACTTACTCTTGAACCAATTGCTGCAATTCATGTCCTTATTCCACCCTCTATGAGAAGGCTCAACGTATGCCTTGTTGACATTGGAGCTGGTACTTCTGATATAGCGATTACAGATGAACGAACCGTTATTGCCTACGGAATGGTCCCTGTTGCTGGAGATGAGATAACAGAGGAAATCAGTGATCAGTATTTACTTGATTTCCCGAATGCGGAAGATACCAAGAGATCCATAAATGAACAGGAGTTTGTCAAAATCAGTGATATTCTTGGTTTCGAATCAGAGATCCCAAAAGAAGAAATGATTACAGCCATCTATCCCGCCATTGAAAAATTAGCAGATTCCATTAGCCGAGAAATTTTGCAACTGAATAATGCTAAGCCTCCGCAAGCCGTTATGCTTATTGGCGGAGGTAGCTTAACACCGCGCTTACCAGATATTTTGGCAAAGAAATTAAATCTGCCTGCCAATAGAGTTGCTATACGCGGAATAGACGCTATCAAAAATTTAGTGATTGAGTCAGATTACATTAAAGGGCCCGAACTCGTTACGCCCATTGGAATAGCCATTTCATCAGATGTTAATCCAATTCATTATGTTTCTGTTGAAGTAAATGGGACCCCAGTTCGTTTATTTGATCTTAAGCAACTGACTATAGGAGATGCCTTGCTTGCAGCAGGACTTCATTTAACAAAGCTATACGGTAAACCTGGAAATGCGAAGATTGTTAGTATTAACGGCAGAAATATTACCATACCAGGTACACACGGAGAGCCTCCGCAAATCAAAAGAAATAATGTGTCTTGCTCTCTTGATTCCCCATTAACCCCTGGAGATCAGCTATGGATAGATAAGGGAAAAGACGGTTCTGAAACATCTGTGATATTAAGAGAATTACTTGATGAACTGCCTATGAGGGAGATTTATATAAACGAAGAGAAATATGAAATTCCTTGTACCCTATTTATGAATGGTTTTCCTGCTGATGGCCACGAAGATATTCATGATGGTGATCGGATTGCTTTTAAAATGCCAGAGACTGTGCAGGATGCACTATTGTTCGCTGGCTTGAATTCTATACTGGACGAACTTGTCCCGTTTAATCTAGTTATCAATGGCCGGCTGGAAAGCTTCGTCTCGTTTTCAGGTGCCATATATGTTAACGGAAAAGGTGTATCTTTTAACCATCGGATAGCCGATCATGATCGCCTCACCTTAGTTCGTAGAAAAGCAATCACAGTCAAAGATTTAATAGGTGTCTATAAGGCTGAAGAGATTAATCAAATATCTGTTACGTTTAATGGTCAACCACTTACGTTGACAAATAACAGCTATACAGTCTATCGAGAAGATAAGTCCTTAAGTGATACAGATATCCTTTTTAACGGGGAGCAACTAAAAATAAACTTTAATAAAGAATCCGCTTTTATATTCCAGGATCTATTTCGGTACATAGAAATAGAACTTCCCAAGAATAATCCGGGCGGCTTTCACCTTATGCGGAATAAACAGGAAGTCACATTTTACAATGAAATCCAAGATGGTGATCAACTTGAAATTGTTTGGTTCAACTCACAGAATTATCCGACCAAAGTAAACCGGTAAGGAATTAAATTCCTTACCGGTTTCTATTTAGATATATTCTTTAAGTGCCTGTTCTAGATTTTGTGCTGTAATTCTTCCATGAGATGTATTCCACACAGCCTCACTATTTTTAAATAATATAGCTTGCGGTGACTCATGTTTAATTCCGGTTAAATCTCGAACATGCTCTGATAGTGGTTTGGCTTCCTGTACAGCTAGATAAGCTGTAGCTATAGCAGGATGCTCAGCGACAAACTGGGAATACTCATCAAAAGCTGCACCACTAATTGGACATGTAAGGCTATGCTTCAGAAGCAGAAAAACATCATGCTCTAAAAGTTGCTGTAATTCCTCTTCGTTAGTAATCTTTTTCATCCATATCCCCCCATTTGTGTTTATTCCAAACCACTTTTATTTTTTATTCGTTGTGTTTTTCGAATTGGTTGCTGAATTATTTTTATTTCCAGTTGAATTAGAAGAATTAGAACCTAAATCAACTTTTATTGTATTATTCGAGCTATTGGACGGTGTTTTACCTGAAGATGTATTTCCGCTGGCTGTAGAATTGAAACCAGTTTTTTCAGAAGCATACGTTTCTTCTTTAGCAGTATTTTTACTGTCTATGTTTTCTTCTCCAACATAAACGTCATCTGGGGAATCAACTACAACATTACTATCCATCTTCTTATCTGTTTGATTTTCCTTTGTATCAGATGATTGACTGTTGCTTTCTTCATTTGTCGTGCTTCCAAACTTTTTCTTAACCGCTTCTGTTAATGGTGCACCTTTTTCTCTTGCGACAGAAATCCATTCTGTTCCTTTTTCTTGAGCTGTTTGTTTTAGAGCAATTCCTTTTTCAGTGGCTGTTTGTTTTAAAGCAGATCCCTTTTCTGTAGCCGTTTGTTTTAAAGCAGAACCCTTTTCAATCAATGGAGTTCCTTTTTCCATTAAAACGCTGCCTTGTTCAGATAAATCATGACGAAGTTCTTTACCGGACTTAGGTGCTAAAAACAGTGCAGTAGCTGCTCCAACAAGCCCGCCTACTATTGCTCCTACTACAAAATCTTTTGTTGACATACCATTATCTTGATTAAAATTATCATTTTTATTATTCATTCTTAAACATCTCCTTTTTTATGGTTGATTAAGATTGAGAACGTTGATATCTGGTTTCTTGTGAAGGTAAAGTAACATCTCTGCCTGCTTCAGATTCGGTATAGATTGCTGTACTCTGTTCAGCTTTATGCTTTTTCCACTTATTCACAAGCTCAATGCATGCATTTCCCCATTGAACTACTTGGGTAATTTTTTCGTCATTTTGACTCGCTGCTAATTGAACTCGGTTTGTAATCTGGTCAATGGTTTGATTCACACGTTGAATCGATCCTCCCACACCTTTAACTGCATCAACAACCGTATTTAGATTCTCAGATTTATGCTGAATATCTTCAGCCAAAGCATTCGTCTTATGTAGCAGCAGTGTTGTCTCGGTTGTTATGCCTTGCATCTGAGTTTCTAGGCCTGTTAATGTGCTAGATACACTCTCCATTGTTGTTTGAAGGGATTTTAATGTTCTTGAAAGATAAATAACAAGAACCAGGAACGCTATGGCAATCAATGCCACGCTTAAATATAAGATAATTTCCATCGTCTTCACTCCATCTCTAAATTATAATTAGTTTTTACCCTTTATCTCCTTATTTAAACTATATAGGAATTTATTCTGATCCACAATGTTCCTTCCACCTTAATATTATTACTAAAGTAAGATACAATTAAATTAAAGTTTAGAGATGAAAGGAGATTTTTTTTATGAGGGATCCAAGAATTCAGCAATTAGCTCATAATCTAATTAACTATTCTGTAAAATTACAAAAAGGTGAAAAAGTACTTATAGAAAATTTCGGTATACAACCAGAATTGGTTAAAGCATTGGTAAGTGAAGCATATGAGGCAGGTGGATATCCATTCGTTTCAACAAAGGATCAAACCATTGAAAGACAGTTACTATTAGGTGCAACTGAAGAACACTATAGATTAATCGCCGAATTTGAATCACAGGTTATGAGTAAAATGGATGCATACATAGGTCTTCGTGCAGGCGATAATATTTCAGAACATTCTGATGTCCCTGCTAATAAAATGAAAATCTATGGACAGACCGTACAAAATAAAGTACATAGAGACATCCGAGTTCCAAAAACGAAATGGGTGGTCCTTCGTTACCCAACCAATTCAATGGCTCAGCTGGCAAAAATGAGTACAGAAGGATTTGAAGATTTTTATTTTAATGTATGTAATCTTGATTATGCCAAAATGTCTGAGGCGATGGACAGCCTAGTCGAGTTAATGAATCAAACGGACAAAGTACGCATTACAGGTCCAGGAACAGATTTACATTTTTCTATTAAAGGCATTCCTGCCATTAAATGTGCAGGGGAGCGTAATATCCCAGATGGTGAAGTGTATACCGCACCTGTACGTGATTCTGTAAATGGCACCATTACGTATAATACCCCATCTCCATATCAGGGATTTACATATGAAAATGTATGTCTAACATTCGAAAACGGAAAAATCGTTAAGGCAACAGCGAATGACACAGAAAGAATCAATAAGGTATTTGATAGTGATGAAGGCGCACGTTATATCGGCGAATTTGCGATAGGGGTTAATCCATATATAACCAATCCAATGCAGGATATTCTATTTGATGAAAAAATTGATGGAAGCTTTCACTTTACACCGGGTCAAAGCTATGATGAGGCGCCAAATGGTAATCACTCCAGCATTCATTGGGATTTGGTTAATATCCAACGTAAAGATTATGGAGGCGGCGAAATATATTTTGATGATCGACTAATTAGAAAAGACGGCAGATTCGTTCTCCCAGAATTAGAGAAATTAAATCCTGAAAATCTAAAATAAATAAAAAACCCTTCAAGAGTACTTACTGATTACTCTCGAAGGGTCTTTATGTGCATTTATTTCGTTATAAAGCTCTCATAGGCTGCTTGCACTTTTTGAATATCTCCAGCACCCATAAATAATAATACACCATTGTGATGATTTTTAAGGATAGACGGATCTTCCTCCTGAATAATTTGAGCACCGTCCACCTTATTACAAAGATCTTTAACTGTTAATTTCCCATTCAACTCTCTTGCTGATCCGAAAATTTCACATAAGTATACTTTATCTGCTTCTTTTAAGCTTTCAGCAAAATCATCCAAAAACTTCTGAGTTCTAGAGAAGGTATGCGGCTGAAATACAGCTACAATCTCCCGATCAGGATACTTTTGTCGAGCTGAATCAATTGTTGCCTTTATCTCTGTTGGATGATGGGCATAATCATCAATTAAGATTTGATGATCAAGTTGTTTTTCAGAGAAACGTCTCTTAACGCCAGTAAATGACATTAGGCGTTCCTTAATGATCTCCACATCAATATCCTCATATTGACAAAGTGCAATAACAGCTAGCGCATTTAAAACTGTATGGCGCCCAAACATTGGAATCGTAAATGTCTCATAATAATTATTTCTTACATGCACATCGAATGTAGTTCCAGCTTCTGAAGTGACAATATTTTTAGCCTGGAAATCATTTTCTTCGTTAAACCCATAAAATATGACCGGTACTTTCGCCTGGATTTTTTGTAGCTGCTCATCATCACCACAGGCAATAATTCCTTTATTTACTTGCAGTGCCATCTCTTGAAAGGCAGAGAACACATCATCAAGATTTGCAAAATAATCCGGATGGTCAAAATCAATATTGGTCATAATGGCATAATCCGGATCGTAGGATAAAAAGTGTCTTCGGTATTCGCAAGCTTCGAATACAAAGTATTTAGAATCTGCTTCTCCCTTACCCGTTCCATCTCCAATTAAAAATGACGTTGGCTCAGCTCCGCTGATTACATGAGACATTAAGCCGGTAGTCGATGTTTTTCCATGCGCGCCTGTAACAGCTATGCTCACGAACTTTTTAAGGAAATCTCCAAGAAATCGTGGATAGCGAATGACTGGCAAACCAAGTTCTAAAGCTTGAACAATCTCATCATGACTATCAGGAAAAGCATTTCCTGCAATGATTGTCATACCTGGTTTAATATTTTCTTTATTAAATGGCAATATTTTTATACCGGCATTTTCAAGTGCGATTTGGGTAAAAAATCTTTTTTCATAATCTGAACCCTGTACCTGATATCCCATATCATTTAGGATTTGGGCTAACGCGCTCATCCCGGATCCTTTTATACCTACGAAGTGATAAACTGTCATAGAATGAACCTCCAACATACGTCAATGCTGTAAAACAGTATATGACGGTCTCTTTTTTTTGCTAATTGCAATTTGCCTGCTATGCCTGTTTAGGCTTTACTAATTGAAACAATATAAGTATTTAAAACCAGTTAGATTACTATTATAACGAGCACATGCAATCAATATCTTCATTGCGTTAAAGATATAACTTGTATGATTATAAACCTATAAATCGATTTCGTACAATTTTTCTAACTGATTTTCTCATAAATATAGTATTACCTTTTCTGGGAAATACTCATAATTAAATTATTATACAAAAATTTTTCCTCTGTTCAAAAAGGGGATTGAGATTCATGTATAGCCTCTAAATCAGATTCAGATATAAGCACATCACGAGGTTTACTTCCTTTTGATTCTGATAAAATACCTTCTTTCTCCAGCATATCAATCAGCCTCGCTGCCCTGTTATAACCAATCCTAAAGCGCCTTTGCAGACTGGATATGGATGCTCCTCCCATCTCAACCGCAAATTCACACACTTCGTAATAGAGTTCATCCTTTTCTTCTATATGTTCACTTGTTTTTACCAATTCATTTGGCTCAAACATAAAGGACGGTTTAGCCTGAGCCATTACATGTTTTACGACATCCTCAATCTCATCATCAGTTACAAAAGTTCCCTGCAGGCGAACTGTTTTAGAAGTTCCATTTTCCAAAAACAGCATATCTCCCCGTCCAAGTAATTTTTCAGCTCCACTTTGGTCCAAAATCGTACGTGAATCTACCTGTGAAGAAACGGAAAAAGCAATTCTTGTAGGAATATTTGCTTTGATTAACCCGGTAATGACATCTACAGATGGTCTTTGTGTTGCCACCAGTAAATGAATCCCGCATGCTCTGGCTTTCTGCGCAATACGGCAGATCGCTTCCTCTACGTCAGCAGGAGACATCATCATTAAATCAGCCAGCTCATCAATCACGATAACTAAATAAGGCAGCTTATGCTCCATTTGCCCGGATGATAGTGCCTTTTCATTATATCTGACAATATCTCTCACTCCTGAATGGGCAAACAACTCATATCTCCGTTCCATCTCTTCTACTGCCCATTTCAGTGCAGCTGTTGCAGCTTTTACATCAGTAATAACCGGTGCTGCCAAATGCGGAATATTGTTATATGGCGCAAGTTCAACCATTTTCGGATCAATTAATAAGAGTCTGACATCAGATGGGTGTGATTTATATAATAAACTGATTAAAACAGAGTTAATAAATACACTTTTTCCAGAACCTGTAGAGCCTGCCACCAAACCATGCGGCATTTTCTTTAAATCTGTTACAATCGGGTTTCCTGAAATGTCCAACCCAACTGCCACTGAAAGCGGTGAGGTATTCTCAGCAAAAACTTTTTCCTCCAAAACCTCACGCAGATAAACAGGACGTGTATTTATATTGGGAATTTCAATTCCAATCATTCGTTTCCCGGGAATCGGTGCTTCTATACGAATATCTTTAGCAGCCAGGCTTAGTTTTAGATCATCATTTAAATTTGTGATTTTACTAACCTTAACACCAGGATCCGGCTGAACCTCAAATCTTGTTACAGAAGGTCCTTGAGAATACGTATGTACTCTAGCCTTAACATTGAATTGTTCAAGTGTATCATCTAGCAATGCTGCTTGTTCTGCAAGCCAATCAGCATCTTCTCTAATGTCCACTCGTGGCTTCAAAATTGAAATATCCGGATATTGATAGGAATCATTCAGTTTTTTTTTAGGTTGCTCCGAAGGCTTTTCCTCTTTGCCGGCAATCGTTTTTTGATTGCGATTTGCTGCAATATGATCTTTATCATTCTTAAGCATTAAAACGTTAAAAGGAATGTGTTTTCTGCGCTCCCTAATGCGCTTTTCTCTTTCTATTTTTCGTCTCTCTTCTTCATCCATAGCATCGCTTGTCACTGTTGCTTCCATTGGACTGTTCGGCTCTGATAAAGAGACTTCTCTATCTATATGGTTCTCCGTATCATCCAGTTGCGCGGATTTCTCCAAACCATTAGTTCGATCGATTGACTGCGTTTCGAACGAAGCTATAGATTCATTCGAAACTGGCTCATTCGTTTGAATGTCCTTGATTGAAAACTCATCCTCAGTTCCGTCAAGCAAAATGATATCCTGCCCATTTTTCTCATTGTGACTGATGTCTATATTTTTCTCATCATTTCCGCTTACCTGATGATTTTCTTCTATATTCATTACAGAATCATTGGTCTGCGTGATTAAATCATGAGCTTGCTGAATTTCATCTCTCTTGTATGGTTGGTCTTCCTCCATATCAGAATCAGCTTCCTCAATATCCTCATATACCTCACTGCCTGAAGGGGAATGGTAGTAATCTTCAACTGGTTCCTCCGGTTGTAATCCAAAGTTGTTCTCCAAATTTTCATCATCAGCTTGTTCGTCAAGATTCTGATGAATCATTGGAATCGACTGAAATTCCTCCTGCTCCATCTGTGAGCCAGAGTGCATGATCAGCGTATCTTCTTCCACGATTCCTTCTTCTTGAGTTATTTCATCTTCGTAATCAGCGTTCAAAATTGCTTCATTCATTTCCTCTATTATCTGATTCTCGCTGACTGGATTCCATGCTATTTCACTTGTGGCTGCAACCTCTGTATCTTCTGCTGAAACAGTATCCGGTAATAGCGGAGCAATCACACTCTCGATATCCTCCGTATGTCTATTTCCATCATTAGTCGAGACTTTTTGCTGTTCCTCTTTTATCTCTTCATCTGAATGCTTGAAATCGGAATTCAGCGGCAGCTCATTCTGTCTTTCCATTTCAAATGATGGTTCTTGATTGACACTCGGTGGATTCACTTTCTTTCCATGCATTAAAGCAAGAACGGAATCTAAGGTCGTTTCAGGTGGTAATTCGTATTCGACTGTTTTTTGATTTTTAGTGCCGGCCTGTCGATTTTGAAATCCATAAATAGGCGAAGGTATTTCTGTTCTTCTAAACGGCTTTTTATTCGGAACAACTTCGTTCTGTTTTGGTTCTGGCTTAGGTATTATTCTTTGATTAGACACTTTCAATTTAGGAACAGCAGCCGGGGATTTCTCAAATCTCCTCACGTGCACTTCCTTCTTCACACCCAACTCATTTTGCTTCTTTTTTTGTTCTTTTAATCTTATTAACTCTTCATCTGAGATTAATGGGAATTTGAAATTATCCTTTGGGTATCTATATTGAATTCTTGCTTCAATTTCAATTTGATTTTCTTTTTGTCTTTTTACTTGTTTAGGTTTTTTTTGAATGTTTTCATGGCTATTACGAGGTTCTACTTCTACTTCCTCTTCTACATCCTCATAGAACCAATCAATGATTTTTTTGAAAAAGCTCATAGCCTTCCTCACACTTTCTATGGTTGTTATAAATTAGTATTACAAGTATCTATTTTATCAAAAAATTTACTCATTTAAGACATATTCCTTGTAAATGGTATCAATTTCCTATTATATTATTGGTCTTCTACCGGTCGATTCTTTGCTAAAATAAAGATTGGCTCCAATTCTCCATTTTCATAAAGGAATGGCAGAGCGGTGACCGGAACATTTCCATTTGTAAAAAAGTGCATATTCATTTGTGCTAAAATGTCATAACCTGCATCATTTTGTATGTCTGCAATGATTAAGACATCCTGATGTGGAATGGCCACTGCCATTGTCCCTTTCATATCTTCCTTCCATGTTTTCATTTGTGAATCAATCAGGACTCTTGAAGCATCGTATCCATCGTTATGATTAATAAAATAAAAGTCATTTCCGCGTACACTGTCTTTTTTAGACTTAATCGGCAATGACCTGACATTAAACATAGCCATTGAACGTATGGAATCTTGATCCCAGCCTTCTTTCCTCATTAGCTCCTCATCAATCAACCTATACGTATTACCCAAATCAAGAGCATAATAAACTCTCGTTTCGGCTGTATGCTCATCTGTAATAAACGGTGTATTTTCACGGGACTCCATTGGGAAGGAAGTCGAACGGATAACAGGGTAAATTAATTTTTCATTTCCCTTCAAAGATTGTTCCGTACCCATTACTTTCGTTGATTCTTTTATATAATAAAGGACTTCATCAATCGCTTTTTGACCAGATTGCTCATACTTCGATACAAGCGGCGCCAATCCAATTGTTATTCCCTTGCCAGTTTCTTCATTTTCAATTCTTAATTCCTCTTTATCACGATTATAATTAAATTTTGAATTTGTATCAGCTAAGCTTTCCATAAGTAAAGATTTCATTTTAGTAGTCGTCATTTTCATAGGGATTCCTCCTTAACATTACTATAGCTTAATTAAACTCATGCTGCTAAATAAAGTGTAACTTTGTTGGTTGGGTTCCTTCATTCCAAAGAGCACCAACGGAGTCAATCGGGTTCATACGGGCGATTATCTCCACTTAATCGTTCTTTTTTCTGCTTTTTTTGAAGTAAGAACGGAATAAAAAAATCCCCCGAATAGGGGGGAGTATAATAGTTTATCATAATGAAGCAATGAAATCTTCAATTTGCTCTTGAGTCTTCCGGTCCTTATTTACATATCGGCCGAGCTCTTTTCCATCTTCAAATGCAATAAAGCTCGGTATTCCAAAGACATCCAGCTTTATGCACAGATCAAGAAATTGATCGCGGTCCACATAGATAAAGGTATACTCTTTATTTGCGGCCTCAATGTCACCTATAAATGGTTCGATGAATCTGCAATCCGGGCACCAATTTGCAGAAAATAAAAGCATCACTTTCCCATTTGACATCAATTCATTATAATGTTCCATACTTTCTAATTTTTTCATATCAAAATCATCCTCTCGAGTAGCCTCTTGTATGAGTTATCATACCCAAATCTACAGAGGATTGCTATTCTAACGTCACATTTTTAGTTTCCTTGCCAAGAATCAATACAGACAGCATCCCAATTATAATGGCAATGCTAAAAAGTAAGAAGATTTTATCAATAGATGTATGAGAAGCCAGTAAGTTTCCGACGGCAAGCGGGCCAAGGATACCTCCTATTCTCCCCACAGCTGCTGCCATTCCTGTGCCAGTCCCTCTTATAATAGTTGGATATTGTTCAGGTGAGTAGGCATAGAGCGCTCCCCAAGCTCCCAGGTTAAAAAAGGAAAGAAAACACCCTGAAATCATTAAGGCTGTTAATGTTTCTGCATTACCGAAGAAATAAGCACTTACAGCTGTTCCAAACAAATATGTAACCAATACAAATTTACGTCCAAATTTCTCTATAAACCAGGCAGCCGTGAAATACCCAGGCAATTGCGCCAAGGTCATCATAACAACATATTGGAAACTTTTTATGAGTGTAAAACCTTTCAAAATCATAACACTGGGAAGCCACAGAAACATCCCGTAATAGGAAAAGACAACACAGAACCACAGAATCCAGAGCATCAAAGTCTTTACCGCATAATCTTTAGTCCATAGTGTCTTAAGCGAATTTACGATTGAGATGGATTTCTTTTCCTTAACCATTTGAAACTTCTCAGAATCAGGTAGATGTATTCTTAAATAAATCGCATAAAAAGCAGGAAGTGCACTGATTAGTAAAGCAATTTGCCAGCCATAAGTTGGAATGACAAAGTATGAAATAAGCGCCGCAATCAGCCAGCCTGCAGCCCAAAAACTTTCAAGCAGCACTACGACTCTGCCTCTTCTCTCTGCAGGCACACTTTCCGACACCAACGTAGAAGCAACTGGCAATTCACCGCCAAGCCCCATTCCAATTAAAAATCTGAAAACCAGAAAAATAGATAAGCTTGTCGTCAAAGCAGAAAATCCGCTTCCTAAGGAAAATAATAATAGCGTAATAATTAATACATTTTTTCGGCCGATACGATCAGCCCAAATCCCAAACACTAAAGCACCTACTGCCATGCCGATAGAGTTCACACTTCCTATCCACCCCATTTGTTCTGAGGTTAAATTCCACTCCTTCTGCAGAGCCGCGATAATAAACGAAAGCATTCCAACATCCATAGCATCGAATAGCCAAGCGACCCCGGCAATCCCCAATAGTTTCCGTTCTTTTACCTTTCCCTTCCCCATTCATTGACCCTCCCCATCACAATCTCAATGAAAACTATTAAAATGAAATCTCTAATTTGTATATTAACTTCTGTCTTGACAGGTGTAAACAACTATTTAAATTATTTTCTAAAGAATAATACTCGTCTAAGTCTCTTTGATTCTACAAGGCTGTTATCTCATAGATTGTTCCTCCTGAATAAATAAGTTAATCACCATTCTGTGATATCGCCAGAATAAAGATAGCTTCTTAACTAAGGGCAGTGTTAATGTTTTATAAAGACATTTATTGTAGAAGGGGAATGTTATGAATAGAAAAATCCGTGTTTTTTTATTTGTTTTCTTCTGTTATTTATTGTGGCTATACTTCGCTATATATGAATCTTCAATTTATAACTGGTGGACAGTAAATGTGATAAAACACGCAACTGATGATACTGTTCAAATAGGTGTCTCATTAGTAAAGGTGTTTGTTGGTACGGTTATATTTACTCTTAGTGGATTTATATTCTATTTATTGTTGAGAAAGAGAAGTTAGTTCTTATTGACTAAGGGGGTTTTAGTTGAATATCCGAGATAGCAAAAACACTGCCTCTTTTTATGGCATTAGCAACAATCTTTACGAAAACATCCAATAGACATTCTCTAATAGGATAAACGGCTATTGAATACAAATAAGCTGGGAGAAAAATAGTTATAATTTATAAAGAAATCCCCTTTATCCTCACCACAAATATCTTCCATTCTGAAAAGGATATACACCGTTCATTGAAGAATTAATATGGAAGTAACTACAACATGCATAAAGATATAATCCTAACAGAATGGTTTTCACCCCATTATTCTGCTTTATTAGAAAGGCGGATTTATTTGTTAAACTCACTAAAATGTATTCAAGAAGTAAAGATAGGAAATACAAAGGTATTAAGAAATCATAAGTGGATACACTTTCTCTACCTTACAAAAGAACAACACGTAAATTTAGAGCAAGTAGAATCTTTAGAGAAATTGCCGCCAAATCCGGTTCTATCCTATGTAGAACGAACCCTTTGGTTATTGAACGAGATGAATCTTCCCATTAATGAAAGGTCAATTATTGAAGATGTCTTGATTTGGTCTGAGGTATCAAAAGGCGGGTTGAAGCACAAACGTAGAGAGTGGGAGAAAAAAGGATTCCAATTGGCCATTCATAATATTGGCTCAGCTCAAATTTATGCTGATGAACAAATGAACCTGCCGTTACACTCCCGCAATTTAGATAGAGAGGAACTTGTTTATCTTCTCATATTAACACATGGGTTAGCCGGTCAATTTATCAGAGGAGAAATCCATTATTCTCAATTCCGTCCCTTAATTTATTGGATTGAGGAACATAAAAACTTAGAATATAACATAGAAAGGATTCTCTATTCCCTAAATCAGTGTGTTATTCAAGCGGTTTCAGATCAGTTGTGGAACAACGTCCATAAGGAAGTAGAAGAAGTACTATTCTGGATAAACAAAGGTGAACAGGCAAAAGAACTTCCCCTAAAAGAGCGGATGAGAAGATTAAGAAGATCTTCAATCCAGCGCGGGGAAAACTTCGATGATTTATACAATCAGTATTTTGAAAACAAACAATTAGAGAGATACATAGAGTTGTTCTTCAGTAAAATAGATATGTGGTATCTTGAATCTGCTTTAAAAGAGTTTTCTTTAGAAGAGTTTTTGAAAATTTTCTTATTGATATTCCAGAAAATTAATCCCCTTACTATACAACAGGTTAGCTTTGAGTCTTTTATGAAGGATATTTACTATGATTACAAGGGGCAAAAAGTAATCAATCTATACAAAAAAAGAATTATCGAGACATTCCTGAATGAGTTTACAATTGATGATTTACTAAAAGGAAAGATGCCTGTAAACGAACACGTTCAAATTCAAATTGAACCCTCAGACTTACTAGGTCAAATTGTAGGGGTTTATTTTAGTTATTCAAGTGCCGGTCAGAAATTAATTGAATTTTGCCAGGAAGCCGAAAAGTCTCCGATCTATGAAAGAGCAATTATCTTACTTTATGACTTTTTTGGTTTCAGGAAAGATGCCTTTGATCGCTTGCAGAATGAAGAAAACTATTTAACCGATATGAATAATGGTCAAGATCATAAAAAGGTCATATCTGATTTTGCTGTAGGGAAGGTAATGCTGGACATTGGAGCCGGCGGCGGTGTGATGCTTGATATCCTATCTGAAAATCACCCAGAAGCAACTGTAATCGGAATTGATATCTCAATTAATGTAGTAGAGGAATTAAACAGGCGAAAATTCAGGGAAAATAAATCATGGCACGTAAAACAGGCAAACGCCTTGGAATTAAAAGACTATTATGAGCCAGGAAGCGTGGATACCATTGTGTTTTCTTCTATCTTACATGAAATGTATTCTTATATTCCGTACAAAGGCAGGAAATTCAATCGAGATGTAGTTATCCAAGCACTGAAAAGTTCTTTTGAAGTATTAAACAAAGGCGGAAGAATCATTATTCGAGACGGAATTATGACTGAGCCTATAGACCAATGGAGACTACTCGAATTTGAAGACCCAAAGGGCATGGACTTCTTTATGAGATATGTTCATGACTTTAGGGGAAGGACTATCAATTATGAAAGACTGGAGAGTCTTCTTATCAAACTGCCTGTTAATGATTTAATGGAATTCCTCTATACGTATACTTGGGGAGAAGAGGCTTATCCACATGAGGTACAAGAACAATTTGGGTATTTTACTCCAAGTGAATATGAAGAAGTTATTCATGTATCTTTAGGTCAAGAGGCAAAAATTATAAAACTTCATCATTATTTACAAAACGGATACGAAGAATTTCTTTTACCTAAAGTAAAAATTATGAATGAAAAAAAAGAGATTGTACCGCTACCGGACAGCACCTGTTTAATTGTAATTGAGAAAACATAAGACAAGAAAAGAGGAGAAATTATCTCTCCTCTTTTTATATGGCTGTTTTTGTAAGGATTTATATGGAAACAACTGCCTCCAGAAAGGAAGTGGCTGTACATCCGTAACTTTTATCCAGGAGCAGCAATCATGCGAAAGCCCGCTGAGTTGTAGAATCACCTTCTTCAATCAAAAGGTGATTTGGCTTTTGACTCTTAGTAGCTATGAGAGATCATATAGTATATTCCCAGCTCTTAATAGCCCTTAGAAAGGATAAAAACAAGCAACTACCCTTATTTGACAAAATTCGGCAGTCCTCAACGTTTTTAGCAGTATTTTTTTATCACCTATGTTATCATACTAGTAAAATCATAGATAAAGGTGAGAAATTACATGAAAAATAGTATTATCTCCCTCGTCGGGTTTATTATTTCGAAGCTCTTCTCTTCCAAAATAAAGAAACATGAAGAAATTCAGCGTCTATCAGAAGATGAAAAATACTAAGACTCCTAAACTCTCCTCATCACGACTTCTTTACTGTTAAATGATACTCATACTGACCAACTAATAATTCAATAATGTGCTCAAACATACGATCTCTTGTTATACGGCCGTTTGAGAATACACCAACAGCTCCTTCTGACTTCCTGATATCCTGTTTCTTTGTATATTCATCCATAACCGGCCCAAGCTCTCTGCCCGAGTATAACTCCTCAGCAATACTTTCCGGTAATTTGATACGTGCACCGCCACTGACAAAGCTTTTGCCTTCTTTCGTGACTAGTGCTCCCCAATTGCATATAAACAATCCATAAGGCGTTTTCACCACTCCGCCTTCAAGACCCAGCCCAAATTCAGCCTGAACTTCCTTCATCGCATTTCTTGCTCTATTTAAAGCACCCTCAATTGTTTCTTCATCCGAGAATGGCTGTTCATTTACCTCAGATGATACATTAACCGGAACAAGCTCAGCTGATAACTCCCGGCCCGCTAATTCTCCAGCCTTAATTTTCGCCGGATTTTTAGTGCCCAAAGCAATTTTAACCATTAATCTGCATCCTTTCTTTAAAAAAGAAGACAGATAGATGCCTCTGCCTTCTCAACTCTTTTATTAACCGTTTTGTTTAATCGTTTCAACGGTTGTTTTATCACAGCTTCTAACTAATTTAACCAATAATTCTTTTGCTGCAGCATAGTCATCAATATGAATAATGGAGGCATGCGTATGGATATACCGTGAACATATACCAATTACGGCACTTGGTATACCGCGATTTGTAATATGTACTTTCCCTGCATCTGTCCCCCCATTTGGAGCAACAAAATATTGATATGGAATATGATTCGATTCCGCAGTATCCAAGATAAATTCTCTCATCCCTTTATGCATGACCATTGTACGGTCATATATTCTAAGTAATGGACCTTTTCCGAGATAACCGAATACAGATTTACTGCCTGACATATCATTTGCAGGACTTGCATCACATGCAAAGAAGATATCAGGATCAATCATCGTCGCCGCTGTACCCGCGCCTCTCGTACCGACTTCTTCCATAACAGTAGCACCGCTGTATAGGATATTAGGCAATGTCTCATTTTGAAGCTCTTCCAGTAGTTCAATCGCCAATCCGCAGCCATACCGATTGTCCCATGCTTTTGCCAGAATTTTTTTAGGATTGGCCATTTGAGTGAATTCACTATATGGGATGATTTGCTGACCTGGTTTCACTCCCATTGCAATTGCATCCTCTTTATCATCAGCACCAATATCAATCAGCATATTACCGATTTCCATAGGTTTGGACCTTTGGGCCTCACTCAGCAAATGTGGCGGAATCGAACTGACAACACCGATAATAGGGCCTGATTCAGTATATACCTGCACTCTTTGTGCCAGCAACACCTGACCCCACCAGCCTCCAAGCGTTTGAAAACGAAGTAACCCCTCAGGAGTAATAGAGGTTACCATAAAACCAACCTCATCCATATGTCCGGCAACCATAATTTTTGGTCCTTGGTCATTTCCGCGTTTCACACCAAAAATACTGCCAAGGCCGTCCTGAATGATTTCATCTGTGTATTTGGATAATTCCTTTTTCATAAACGAACGAACTTCATGTTCAAATCCAGGTGCTCCTGGAATCTCGGTAAGAGTCTTAAATAAATCTAGAGTAGATTGCTTCATATATGTATCCCCTTTACCATGTTATTTTCTATAATCTCTATTCTCATTCTACAGAATCATACTTCCAAATACCACATACATGGAGTTTGTTGGTTAAAAGATGGCACTATTTAAGCTTAAAATGTATAATGAACGGGAATAGATTAACCAAGCAAATGTTAAATAACAGCTATTACCCATTTGATTGGAGGAATATAAGTGAATTGGAAAACATTTATTTCAGGTGTTGCAGCAGGATTTGCAGCAGGTTATGTCGTTAAAGAATTAACAAATCAAAGCAATATTACTTCTCCTGAAAAGATTTTGTCCACTATTAAAAGTACACTTGGACAAGGCGGAGAGACCATCAGAGGCTCATGGATTATGATGAAGCCTGAAAAGTATACAAAAAATGAATTGGATTATGATGTATACAAAGGTGGGCTTACAAAGCAAGAAGGCCTTGAATCTACGCAGTATGAATTTATAGCGGATGCAACAACAGGAACAATCATCGATTTTTACGAACAAGTACATTAATTAAAAATGGTAGAAGGAGGAAAATCACTTTTCCCCCTTCTATTTTTTTATTTCATTAGGCGTTTCAATAAGATAGTAGTAATTTTGAAGGAGAATTATATGTTTTCCCTATTTTATGCGCGAAATCAGGAATTATTGAGCGATTTCCCTTTTTTAAGAGCGAAAACAGTGATTATTGAGCGATTTCCCCTTTTTATGAGCGAAAGCAAGGTTTATTGAGCGATTTCCCCTATTTTATGCGCGAAAGCAGAATTTACCGAGCGAATTTCCCCTCTTATGAGCGAAAAAGATATTGATTGAGCGGGAATTTTAGATATTGGATGCCTCATAACCGCAGCATACCACCACATTAAACTAATAGCCCGTAAAAAAAAGCGCCGATAAGTCACCAACAAGTGACCTACCGGACAGCCTTTATTCTGGTCGATTTCGCTCAACTTTTTCGATTATTCCTTTTCCGTCTGCATCCCATTTGATGGCACGGTAAGCATAATCATGATAAAAAGTGAACCATGCTTTATTTTCAATTCCTTGTTTAATCCATTTCTCTTTTGCATGTATGGAATCCATCGGGTAATCATCATAAGCCAGCACCCATAGAGGATTCTGATGGGCATGCGTTGGCATAAGGTCTCCCATATGAATTAATTGTTGATTATTGTCCTCGAGCACGATAATGCTGTGACCGTCACTGTGGCCGCCTGTATGAATCATCCTCAGTCCTTCAGTGATTAATACTTCACCTTCAAATGTTTCGACCTGTGTAACAATTGGCTTCCAATTTTCTTCCCAGTAGGTATTACGGGAACGAATATTGGGATTCTGAAGTTCTTCCCATTCAATTTTCGAGGTATAAATCGTTGCCTCAGGAAATAGGCTGATCAATTCGCCTTCCTGATAACCAGTCAGCCCACAGGCATGATCAAAATGCATATGAGTCATCAGAATTGCATCGATATCCGAATAGGTCATTCCGAGCCTGCTCAAGGATTCCTCGAGCTTGGACTCTTCACTGACACCATAATTTCTAATTTGTTTTTCCGACAGCTTCCCTTTGCCGAGGCCAGCTTCGATTAAATAATTTTTATGATCTGTCTGTACTAAGATGGGGTCCGACCTTAACTCTATTTGGTTCAATTCATTAACAGGATAACGTTTTGACCATAATGGTTTCGGAACCACTCCAAACATGGCTCCACCATCCATATGAGTATCTCCGCCATTCAACCAGGTTAATGTAAACTTACCAAATTGCAAAGTTTCCATAATCTATAAGCCCCTTTTTATAAGTGTGTTGACAGATCAAAAAACCATAGGATTAAAAGGAGACTTCACAACGATAAATTGGATTGCCCTTTGCTGAAAATTTTTGTTCATATTCAGTCATAATATTGCCTTCCATATCACTGTTGTGTAAATCCAAGCTCACTTCATTTAATGTCATCCCATAATGCGAGAAGCTTACAAGTGAGTATTCAAATAATCCTCTGTTATCTGTCTTAAAATGAATTTCGCCATGCTCCGGCAAAATTCCTTTATATAGATCAAGGAATGTCTTATACGTCAATCTTCTCTTTTCATGACGTTTCTTAGGCCATGGATCAGAGAAATTCAGATAAACACGGGAAACTTCTCCCTCTGCAAAAATATTTGGAAGCTCTTCGGCATTCACATTCAGCAACTTCACATTTGGAAGATTAGATTCCAGCAATCGATCAAGTGCTGTAACAATCACACGCTCTGCCAATTCAATACCGATATAATTAATATCCGGATTTTGTGCAGCCATACCATTAATAAATTGTCCTTTACCAGTACCTACTTCTATATGAATCGGATTATTATTCCCAAACACTTCATTCCATGAACCCTTTTTAGTAGTCGGCTCCTGAATGCAATAATAAGGATTGGCCATTAGCTTATCCTTAGCCCATGGTTTATAACGTTGTCTCAAATTTGTGCACCTCCGCTAAAATACGTAAAAAAAGAGTAGCATAACATTTCATAAAATACCATGCTTATTAGTTAAAACATAATAAAAACCGGCATATGCCGGTTAAATATGAATAAATTTGGCTAAACTTTCACAACCTAAAATTGAATATGAAGAGAAGGGTTGTGGATAATTTGCCATTATCACAAAATCATCATTGGATGTTAGTAAAAGATATTTTAAATAATCATCAAGAAGATTGCTGCGGTTCACAATCAGAAGTTGAACAGCTTGAGAGAACTGTTAAATCCCTGATGGTTCAACCCGGTCTTGATGTAAATACAAAAGCTGTACTTGATGAGATTTACCAATACAGCCAAAGCGGTATACATGCCGCCAACCTGGAAAGTCATATAGAAGCACACCAGCAGCAACTCTCTGGCTGGGTTCGAGACATTGATCAATATTCCTGAGCAAATTTTAAATATTCGATATACCGGTTCATTTCATGCAACCGGTTTTTTCGTTTGTGCAAGACTATATTTTGTATAACCTGTGCAAGCACATGCCATTTCATCCTTAACTTAAGGTCTTCAGTGAGCTCTAATCCGTATTTGGATAGCCATTCCTTCCAATGCTCTTGTTTAACATAGGAATATAATAGCATACCGATATCCATAGCCGGATCTGCGATAATTGCACCGTCCCAATCAATCAAATATAGATCACCATTGTCAGAAATAAGGAGATTATTATGATTAATATCACCATGGCATACAACTTGCTGGTCACTGTTGACATCCTGTATATGTCTTTCCATAAATTCAATCGTATTTTGAATACTTGGATGATTTTCTAATTCCTTATCAAGGGAATTTTTTACGGACATTAGGATTTGTGTAGGTGTTTGGGCTGTCTTACCTAGGCGTCGAAGCATGTTTAATAAAGGTTTAGAAAGATGGATTTTCTGAAGCAATTCAGCAACCGCTTCTTCACTCATCTCAGTAGGATGTAATTCTCTACCATTCATCCATTCCTGAGCAGTAATCACGTCTCCATTTTCAAGCCTCTTGGTCCAGATCAGTTTTGGCACTATTCCTTCAGCGGAAAGCACAGCTAAAAAAGGAGACGAATTCCTTTTTAAAAATAGTCTTTGCTCATCATGCCTAGCAATAAACGCTTCACCTGTTGCTCCTCCGGCAGGGGTTATCTCCCACTCTTGCCCTAAATAATCCATGGTATTCACCTTCAATAATCTAATCTATTCTGGCATGGTTGTATGTAAAAATAAAAAAGACAGCCATTGACTGCTTTTTTCCAATAGCCATCTTATTAAATTTTAGTAGGTTAGGGACACATTCGTCAAGTGTTCCTGACTATTATTCCTGAACAAACACATATGTTCGCAAAGGTTCAAGGGTATAATCTCTTATGCTTTTCCTGATTATACGGTCTCCTTGTCCATCAGCACAACTATCACAAAGAATATCCCATTCAGTATCATTTGGCAGAGTGATTGCTGTTTCCTTTTCAGCATGGTGGAAGATTACTAAAATATTTTTCCAGCTTCCATATTCACCGACATTTTCATACATCAGGGCATGACAATTAACATGAATATCGACAATTTTCATATGTCTTTCTATTTCTTCACGTGTTCGAAAACGGAATGCACCATGGCTTTTTCGAATTTGTATCAAGCATTTTAAATAAGATATTGTTTCATCATGTTGCTCTCTTAGATCCCAATTAAGTTCATTTATCCAATCCGGTGAACAATAACTATTTTCGATTCCTTGTTTTGTTCTAAAAAATTCCTGTCCACTATGCAAAAATGGAATACCTTGTGAAAGCAAGACAATACTTGTAGCAAAACGATGACGGCGCTGCCTTAATTCATTTGACTCCAACCCATTAGCCACCTGAAGGCGATCCCATAATGTGTGATTATCATGACATTCCACAAAATTGACTGATTGTACCGATGTCAATGGATATTCGGTACCTGTATTGGTCACAAGCTCAAAGAAATCATGCGGCTCTACTCTTTTACCGGAAATATAGCCGATATCTTTTAAATCAAAATTACTTCCTTTAATCGTATCTCTAAAGCGATCATTAAAGAATCCAATACCCGTTAATTTATGAGCATTTGCAATCGTTGATTTTTGCTCAGCAGGGAGTGCTGTGTGTAAATCCCAGCCTTCTCCGATGAGAATGGCATCCGGTCTTATTTCTCTTACCACACGTTCTATTTCCTTCATCGTATCCAAGTCTAGTAAGCCCATTAAATCAAATCTAAATCCATCAACCTGAAAATACTCCAACCAATATTTAATGGAGGCTATAATGAATTTTCGGACCATAAATCGTTCTGATGCTACATCATTTCCACAGCCGCTGCCATTTGAAGGCATTCCGTTTGAATCATAGCGGAAATAATAGCCAGGTACGATTTTCTCAAAGTTAGACAATTCCTTTTGAAATACATGATTATAAACAACATCCAAAATAACGCCAAGTCCATTTTTATGAAGACTCTTAATCAATTCCTTTAATTCTTCTATTCGATTGAACGGCAGATGCGGATTTGTGCTGTAGACTCCTACTGGAGAATTAAAATGACGCGGATTATAACCCCAATTATACTCCTTACCAATGACTGTTTCATCAACCCCTGAGAAATCATTAACCGGCAAGAGTTCAATATGAGTAACTCCAAGTTCCTTTAAATAACTGATCCCGGTTGAATATCCTTTGTTTGTTTTCGTATTTTCTTCTGTAAACGCCAAGTATTTCCCCTTGGCATCCATGCCGCTGTTGTTATGATGAGAAAAGTCGCGTACATGTGTTTCATAGATAATTGCATCGACATGGCTGTCTAACGTGGGAATTTTATAGGAATGTCTTTCGATTTTTTCGGGATCTATAATAGCGCTGTATTGGCCATTTACAGAAACAGCCTTCGAATATGGGTCGGTTGCTTCTCTCCAAATATAATTGACACGAACCAAATAAGAATAAAAATAACCCTTTAAATCATTATGAATCGTTAATGACCATACTCCTCTTTCCCCCCGCTGCATCGCCACAGTTCCTTTTTCGGCCCCAAAATCATTGATTAGCTTAACCTTTACACTGGTAGCAGTTGGTGCCCATAGCTTAAACACTGTCTTTTCTTTTGTATAGACAGCGCCTAAATCATTTCCATCATAATGATAATGTTCATCAAATTCAGGAGTCCGGATTACTGCACCTGTCCGAAGTCCAAAGGCTATTCCTTTATCATCCTCTATTTGATACTCTTCACCGAGCGGTATTTCAAATGGAGCCGTACATATATATTTAATGTAATGCTCTATTCGAACGACCTCTTCAACCTTTAATACGCCAATTTTTTGACCTTCGAAATAAATCGTAAAGGTCGGGGTTTCGTTATCACGATAATTAAGTGGAATTAAGATGGTAAT
This sequence comes from Pradoshia sp. D12, assembly GCF_008935075.1. Taxonomy (NCBI): domain Bacteria; kingdom Bacillati; phylum Bacillota; class Bacilli; order Caryophanales; family Bacillaceae; genus Pradoshia; species Pradoshia sp. D12. The sequence goes on from NZ_CP044545.1 coordinate 3,241,137, forward strand.
TTTGTTTAATGCGTCCAAAAAAGCTGAAAACCTATCTGAATACACAATACTCACTCTCCTAAAGCTGCAATATTTACTTTATGATGATGCATATTAACGACTACCTTATCATTGCCAATATAATCGCCATCTGCATGAATAAATGCTGGTTGCTCAGAAGAAAGTTTTATATTCTTCCCTTGTAATTCCTGTACTCCCCTTATTTTGAGATGGCCGCCCCAAACTACTGTGACGAACATAAGTATCAGTTTCCATTTGGAAATATTATGTACGATTATGATATGAAAAAGCCCGTCATCTGGTTTCGAGTTTGGTGAAATCTTTATTCCACCACCAAAATAGGGCTGATTGGATGTCGTAACAAGCCAAACATTTTTATAGTTGAGGTCCCGGCCATCTATCGAAAGAGAAACATCAATTGGTCTATATGTTAACCATTTAATAAAAAAGAAATATAAATAAACAAGCTTTCCAGCGCCTATTTTATTAAAGTAATATTTTGATTTCGACTCATTTACAGCTTTTGTAACTGCTGCATCCAATCCCATACCCAAACTGTTCATAAAATACCCTTGTTTGTCAGTTTTATAGGATCCTAGATCGATTGGTGTCATTTTTTCACTATTTAGACACAATTTTTTAAATGCTTTAGTCGGATTTTTATCAATCTGGTATCCTCTTGAAAAATCATTTCCGGATCCTGCAGGAATATAAGATATCCTGGCTTCTTTATATCCGACAGCACCATTAATGACTTCATGAATCGTCCCGTCTCCACCTACAGCAATAATTAACGAATCACTCTCCTTTTCCAAAATTTCTCTAGTGATTTTACAGGCATGTCCTTCATATTCTGTATACCTATATTGGTAATGGATATTTTCACGTTCTAGGTATTTTTTTACCTTTTTCCAAATTTTTAAGCTTCCCCTATTCTTCGCGGCAGGATTTATAATGAAATTGAACTTCTCCTTGCTCATTAAAGCTTCCCTATAAACCGCTCTCTCTATCAAGCTCCTCCAACTCCTCTTCCAAATCCATTCTAATAGTGTAGGCTGTACTGCAGTAGTCCAATAGAGCCTGACCTGACTTAAGCTGTTGGTTTTTTATAGGAGACTGATTATTACGTATGCCCTCAAACCATCTTGCATAAGAACGCTTGTCGATGATTATCTCTGTATGGATGGCATTTACATCATCGATATATCCATTACGACAAATGATTCCTTTCCTGATTGGCATATCAATCTCCTTGCTTTCTAAGATCCTCTTAATGATTCTTTCCATACGATTTATGGATATATACGGGTTTAACACTTTTTTGTCTGCCCGATTATGATGTTTTCTTGTCCAAAACCTTCCCCTGTCCGCCAAAAATACGGCATCCTCTTCTGCTTCAAGAAAAGTTAAGCACCATATTTCCGTAGGCGTCATAAGCAGAATATCCAATTCTACCGGTGCATTTTTAAACTGAAAGACAGGCTTGTAAAGAATTAAGCAGTTATCAGGAAAGCGTTGCAAAAAATAACGCAGTTTCTGGTCATATACATAATTGGCATTTACTACAGATTTTTCTCTTAAGGTTGAACTCGCCCATTTAAGCTGAAAATTAAAAATCCGATCTAAAAATTGCTGTTTTAAATCGCTCTCTATTCGTGGGGGGAATTTCAAAAACCGTCCCAATTCCTGTTCTCTGTTTGAAACAGTTTGCCCTTCATGAACGTGAAAAGGTTCGCTTTGTTCTCTTTTAGTAAATATCTTCTTAAACGTCTCCGAGAGAGTTCTCTTTTTAATGGGATCATCCTGATTTTGATATATCTCATTGTTTTCTCCGCCAATCAGCCAGTCATTGATATCTCCTTCTTCATAAGCCTGCTTTAGTTTAGTCCACTGCTGTTTTTTTAAGCGGACAAACTGAGAGGAATAATGATAAATATCCTGTTCATAACGGGATACATAATCCTGCAGTTTAATTAATTGTCCCATCCCGTTTCCCCTGCCCTTTTCTAGTCTCTTTAAAATCTATATGGTCATTTTAGATGTGCATAATCATGACCAATAAAGCCTTCATGTTTTAATCAATTCAACCTACCATTACGTTTATGAATATCTTACACCAATGGAAATTTAATGATCGGTTCATATTTAGGAATAGATTGGCTATTGGTTTGATATAGAACGAGATGCTGTACCTGAAATTCTGGTATAGATGGGAGAGAGTCTTCTAGTTGTCTTAGACTGTCTTTTTCCATTGCCTCCATACATCTTCTTGCTATCGTAGCATGCGGTGTAAACGGCTTTGTATCCAACTTAAAGCCGATACTTGTACAAGCATTCCATACGTTCTTCTGCACTTCATATAAGATCGGCTGTTTCCTCACATCTGCCCATAGAATTCTTGGCTGATTCACCATACCAAATGTACCCAATCCTTTAATCGTTAATGGAAATGAAACAAGTTGCTCTGCTCTTGACTTCAATAAATTCACAGCACCATCCAACATACTATGAGAGGCACTGCCAAGGAATGCTAAAGTAATATGATAATCGCTTGGATGAACCCAGCTTTTAAATGCATACATACGTTCTAATTCAGCAGCCCATTGGTGCAATGATTCTTTAATCTCCTTAGGTAATTCAATTGCAAAAAAATAATGATTCTGTCTATTCATCGGCCTATCTCCTTCATATTTTAACATAATGTCCACCCTTCTATTTTAACTATTTAGACGATTTTGAATAAAAATGTTTATTCAAAAAAGAGTTCAGGGTTAGTATTCCCTGAACTCTTTTCCATTTACTTTAATCTTCCGCATTCATTTTCAATTTTAGCAAGGAAGGCTTTCTGAAGCTTTCTTGTTGTAGTATATGGGGCTTTTCCAACCGCTTGTCCGTTGGTTTTTACAACGGGTATAATTTCTAATGTGGTACCAGACAGAAATACCTCATCAGCCGACATTAATTCCCCAGGTGTAAATGGTCTTTCTTCGTAAGGAATTGAAAGCTCCTCACAAAGCATTAAAACCAACTGCCTGGTAATCCCATTTAAAATTAGATTGTTTGCAGGATGAGTAATCAGAATACCATCCTTTATAATCGATACATTCGTATGACTGCCTTCTGTTATCATGCCATCTCTGTTTAAAATCGCTTCCTTACATCCCTGTTTAACCGCCTCTTCAAAGGCTAGGATATTACCGAGAAGGTTCAAGCTTTTAATATCGCAATTAAGCCACCGTTTATCTTCAATAATACAGACTTCAGCACCTGACTCCATCAGTACAACAGGACGTTCAGATTCTCTTGTATAAGCGATAAAGGTCGGTACCACCTCTTTACCTGGAAAAGCATGATTCCGCGGTGAAACCCCCCGTGTAAATTGCAGATAAACAGTACCGGTAGTCAGCTCATTTTTAAGAACCAATTCCTCAATAATCTCCTTAAGGCGTTTCGGACTGTAGGGTATCTCTATGCCGATCTTTTGTGCGCTTGCAAACAGACGCCTGCTATGCCCTTCCCACGCAAATAGCTTTCCATTATAAATCCGTATAACCTCGTAGATACCATCCCCAAATTGATACCCACGATCTTCTATATCGATGGCAATTGTTTCTCTTTTCGAAAGGACGCCATTGTGAACAATATAATCCATTTCCCCCAACTCCCCTTGTGATAGATTATCTTGTTAATTCATAGATAGCTTGTGCATACATAGCTGTTGCTTTTAATAAATCGTCAATCATGATGTATTCGTCTTTTTGATGAGCTACATCTTCCCTCCCCGGAAATAAAGGGCCAAAGGCAACCGCATTTTTCAGCGCACGCGCATACGTCCCGCCGCCAATTGCCAATAGCTCAGGTTCTTCCCCTGTGTGCTCGTGATAAATTTTTTGCAAAGTTTTAACCAATTGGCTATTTGCATCCACATGGTGAGGTCCCAAATGGGTTTTTATAGTCGCAGTAAATTGATGCTTATCAGCGATTTGCTCAATCGTTTTCCATCCATTCTCAAAATCATATGTCACAGGATAACGCATATTGAAGGCAATCTTACCTAATTCGCCATTTCTATATGTAATAATTCCATAATTAATGGTTAAATCACCGGTAATATCATCCGAATAAGCTACACCAAGTTTTCTTCCTCTGGATTCACTGCTCAAATACTGATGGATGAATTCAAAAAATGCACGGTCATCCCCACGTAAAGGCATGGTGAATAGAAAATCCGCCAGCTTAAGACCTGCATTAAGTCCAAGATCAGGCTCCATACCATGGACAGATATCCCTTCCATCGTTAAGATGACCTCATTATCTAACATGGAATATGTACCTTTTAAATTATGATCTTTCAAGTACATTGCAAATTTTTCTTTCCACTCTTTCGCCTCATCGAAATTAAGAGAAATAGTTGCTTTAGCTGCCTCTGGTACCATATTAAAACGCTGACCCGCTTCAAAGCTTTTCACAACAAAGGATTCAGCCGGTATACTTTTTGATTTCATATCCATTGTGAAATCTGCTATCCCCTTTTCTGCATAGATAATTGGAAAATCAGCATCCGGCACGAACCCTACCGTTGGCATTTCTTCTTTTTCAAAATAATAATCCATACAGCGCCAGTCACTTTCTTCATCCGTACCCAAAATCAATCGAACTCTTTTATTTAAATCGATGCCCATTTCTTTAATGATCTTCATCGCATAATAGGCAGCCATCGTTGGTCCTTTATCGTCGATCGCGCCACGTGCAAATATTTTTCCATCCCGAATATCTGCTGAATAAGGGTCGCTGGTCCAGCCCTCTCCCTCAGGCACTACATCCAAATGTCCAAGTATACCGAGGAGCTCATCTCCGTTTCCCATTTCCAAATGAGCTCCATAGTTATCAACATTTTTAGTGGTAAAACCGTCTTTTTCTCCAAGCTGAAGCATAAAATCAAGCGCTTCCTTTATTCCAGGACCAAAAGGAATATCAGTAGTTGATGCAGATTCATCCAGTGTACTTTTAATTCGAAGTAATTTCTGGGTGTCGGCAATCAAATCATTTTTTCTCATTTCCACTTCTTTTTGCCAATTAAGATCCATAAAAGTGACCCTCATTTCTTTGTCATATCATTTATCGTTATTATATCGAATTTCAGCATGATTAGCATTTTTTGTTGAACCACATGACTGTGCCGTTCATATTTTATAGTGTAATAAATAAAATATATCGTATTGTTGTCATAGTGCCTGTATCGCAAAAATAGATATAGTTAAGTGAATTTTCATTTTATTTTATTGGAAAATATGGATTTAAAATTTAGAGAGGGGTATTATAGTACTAGAAGGACTTGTATTTTGAAGTCCTAAAAAAGGAGTGCTGTATAGGTGATAACTTAGTTAAGTGGGATGGTTAACAGCCTTTATACCTTGCAGGTTGGAATGTTGCCATTGGAAACTATCCATAAGGAGTGGTTTTTTGAAACCTTCAACAAACCGTATGCTTACCAGAATTAAGTCCATTTATATGTTCATCGTCCGCAACGGCACGGTAACAACCCAAGAATTAGTGGATGAATTTGGAATTACTCCACGCACCATTCAGAGGGACTTAAATGTGTTGGCTTATAACGAACTTGTTGTCAGCCCCAGTCGTGGAAAGTGGACCACCACTCAAAAGAAAGTTAAATTAACCTCGTAATGATTTAAACAGTTTTTCCTACAAAAAGAAGACCGCTTTTTAACGGTCTTCTTTTTCCGGAGTACGTGTATTCAATAGGTTGATCTCTTCTTCAGTCATTTCTCTGTACTCTCCTGTTTTCAAGCTCTCATCCAACTCAAGCTCGCCCATCTTAATTCTTTTCAAATACACTACTTTTTTTCCTACAGCTTCAAACATCCGTTTAACCTGATGATATTTTCCTTCTGTTATGATGACTTCTATTTCAGATCTTGGACCACTTGTAAGAATCCTTAATTTTCCCGGTTTCGTTACATATCCATCATCCAATGTAACTCCCTTAGCAAACTGTTCAATATCTTCCTCGGTTACAATCCCCTGAATAACTGCGTAATAGGTTTTAGGAACATGTTTTTTGGGAGCAAGCACCTCATGAGCAAGCTGCCCATCATTTGTAAGAACCAACAGCCCTTCAGTATCCCGATCCAGCCTTCCAACAGGGAATGGTTTTTTACTTGCATCTTCAGGTTCCAATAAATCAAGCACCGTTTTCAGCCTGTCATCTTCTGTGGCAGATATGTATCCGGCCGGTTTATTCATTAACAAATAAATGTATTCCTTATAGTTGACTTGCTCTCCATAAACGGTAATTACATCCTCATCCGGATTGACATGCTTTTTAGCATCGCTTATTTTTACATCATTACAAAGAACTGCCCCTGATTTAAGTAATTGTTTAACCTCTTTCCGGCTTCCATAACCGGAGTTAGCCAATAATTTATCAATTCTCATCCTAAAATCACCCATTTTCCTTTTTTGAATAGACTAATGCTGAATATAAATTGAAGGAGTGTTCTAAATTTATGGATTATCAACAACAACCCTCTAACGAACAAGATGATAGACAATTGCCACAGCCAGCCGGTTTTCCTGGACCAGGAGGCCTATTTCCTGGCTTAGGTGGAGTTAATGCCCGTATAGATCGGCTTGAAAACCGCTTTGAACGTCTGGAGCGCCAATTTGAACGCCTTGATCGACGTGTATCCCGCATTGAACGAGCACTTGGAATGCGATACTAATTATGAGAATGGCCTGCTTTAAATAATAAGCAGGCCTTAAAGTTAAACTTTCACATTTTAATTTGATTAATTCCCTCTCGTGAAACGGCTCAATTTTAGCTTGCGCAATAGTCCATCCGTTCGCTCTCCAAAAATGACATGTAATAGACCACTTTTAATGGATAAGAAAAAGTAGATTAGGACCCCGACTGGAACAGTAATCGCCACCCTGAAAACCGCATCCATCTGACCTTTTGAACCTATCCAGGAAGACAGGACCTGATCCAGACTCCATACAACCAAGGCCATAACCCCAGCAAATATGAGTGATAATAATCCCCTTCTCAGCACAGATTTTATTCGATAACCAGTAAAGTAATAAATTACATATAAATTAATAAGTGTACTGACCGTATATCCAATTGCAGTCGCATAAACTGCCCCATTCGTTTCAAACATTTTTATAAACGGAATATTAAGGCTCAGTTTTATTAATATCCCAGTCAATAAACTAAGGACTGTAAAACGCTGCTGGCTTATTCCCTGCATGATTGCAGCTGTAACAGAAAATAAAGCAAATAGAATAGCAACCGGTGCATAAACTTTCAATACTTCTGACCCTAAATCAAGAAATCCATAAAACGATCCATATACGCTCTCAGATAAAACACTGATTCCTACAACTGCCGGTATCAAAATAAACAGCAAAGTTTGGAACGTTTCTGTTAATTGTTGTTTGTATAGCTTCCAATTCTTTTCAACAAACGATTTCGTTACACTAGGAACAATGGACAACGAAAAGGCCGTAGCAAGTGTCATTGGAATAAGGACAAGCTTTTGAGTCGATACATTTAAAACACCAAAAGCCACATCTGTTGTTGCCTTTTCTCCAATTGATACCATCGCTCTGTTAAAAGTAACCGTATCAACTAACTGGAATAGAGGCATAGCCAAACCAACAAAAATAAATGGTATTGAGGAAACAATGATTTCTTTATAGATCTCTTTAAGAGATATATCTATTTCATTTTTACTTTCGCTCAAAAGTTTATCGAGATGACGTTTCCGCTTTTTCCAATACCATAAGAGAACAAGAAATCCGAAAACCGCTCCAATAAAGGCTGAAAATGTTGCCACACTCATAGCCTGTACGACATCTCCGCCCATTAAATTCAGGACAATATATGCACCGCCCAGCAGGAATATAATTCGTGCTATCTGCTCGATAACCTGGGAAACAGCTGTCGGCCCCATTGACTCATTTCCTTGAAAGAACCCACGCAATATACTTTGCGAAGGTACAAGGATCAGAGCAAAGCTAACAGCCCGTATAACCGATGTAACATCCTCAACGGAAAATTTTTGCGTATCCATCATGGCAGCCAATCCAGGGGCGCTAACATACATAATGAGAAAAGCCGAAATCCCCGTTAACATCATTATTTTTCGGCTTGATTCAAATAGCTTACGCCCAACTGCATATTCACCCATTGCATTATATTTGGCCACAAATTTGGCCACCGCGAGGGGAATCCCTCCCGTTGATATACTGATGAAAATCGTATAGGGGATATACGCAAAGCCGTATAACGCCATTCCTTCTTTGCCGACAATTTGATTAAAAGGAATAACATAAAACAATCCGAGTATTTTCGATAAAACCATACCAACTGTTAGAATAAAAGTGCCTCTAATAAGTTTCGATGACATGTAACAATCCCTTTCACTCTTTCCCTTAACCTGTAAGAAATATATTTTCATGAGTCTTTTTGTTTATTTGTTCACTATTCTGTAGTTTACTCTTTTCTATCCTTTTTGACAATTGAACTTCAATTTGTTTACGACTTTTGCCTTATTCATAAAATCACTTATAATAGAACATATTAGCATGTTTTAGAAAAGAGATGGAATAATGAAATACGATGTAATAATTATAGGCGGAGGCCCCTCCGGTTTAATGGCTGCCATAGCAGCTGCAGAAAACGGCGCTTCCACCTTATTAATAGATAAAGGATCCAAGCTTGGCCGAAAGCTGGCCATTTCAGGCGGAGGCCGATGCAATGTCACAAACCGTCTGCCGATTGATGAGATTATCAAGCATATTCCCGGTAATGGCAAGTTCCTGTACGGTGCATTCTCTGAATTTGATAATGAGGGAATTATTTCTTTCTTTAAGAAACTGGGAGTTGAATTAAAAGAGGAAGATCACGGAAGAATGTTTCCAGTTAATGACAAAGCTCAATCCGTTGTGGATGCAATGATGAATCGTTTGAAGCAATTGGGTACCGATATACGCACAAACTCACCTATAGCTGATGTTTTGTATGATTCAGGGAAAGTAATTGGCGTTCGGACACAAACAGGCGAAACGATCGAAGCTGACTCCGTTGTCATTGCTGTTGGCGGTAAATCCGTTCCTCACACCGGGTCAACCGGTGATGGCTATGCTTGGGCGGAAAAAGCTGGACATACTGTTACAGAGCTATTTCCAACTGAGGTTCCGCTCACGTCAGCTGAAAATTTTATCAAACAGAAAACATTACAGGGTCTTTCACTTCGCGATGTCGCAATCAGCGTAATGAATCCTAAAGGAAAACCATTAATTACCCATCGTATGGATATGATTTTCACACATTTTGGTCTATCAGGTCCAGGTGTCCTGCGATGCAGCCAATTTGTTGTAAAGGCCCTCAAAAAATGGAATCTTAAAGAGGTCGTTGTCCAAATTGACGCGCTCCCTGATTTAAATGAAGAACAGGTATTCCAACAGATTATTAAAATTATTAAATCGGATGACAAAAAAGCTGTCAAAAACAGCTTAAAAGGTTTAGTGCCTGAAAGATATTTATTATTTTTACTGGAGCGTAACCAGATTGACCCTTCTTCCCAGGGGGCAGTCATCGCCCATGAGAAATGGCGTTCTTTAAGCAAAGATATTAAAAAATTCCCTGTCCGTGTTAATGGAACACTTTCTTTAGAGAAAGCATTTGTGACTGGCGGAGGAGTATCGGTTAAAGAAGTTGAACCAAAAACAATGGCCAGTAAATTCATGAATGGCTTATATTTCTGCGGAGAAATTTTGGACATTCACGGATATACGGGCGGCTATAATATCACTTCAGCTTTGGTAACCGGCCGTTTAGCAGGATTAAATGCTGCAGCAAAGAATAATTTCCTGGCATAAGAAAGGATGGTATAAGTGCAGGATATAGCCCAAACGATAAAAAACAATAAGCTGTTTTCGCCGCTTATTTACATGTTGTTTTTCATCTATTTAGCCATCCTTTCCTATCTTTTGTTTTTTGGATACTACAGACAAGAAGACAGGATAGAATCTTATAATCTTGTTCCCTTTAAAACAATCAATATGTATATTACGTTTGCTGATTACTTCAAATTTAAAATATGGTTTTCGAATCTATTCGGTAATATTATCGCTTTTATGCCATTTGGATTTTTTCTGCCAATCGCCTTTAAAAAGCTGAGAAATTTACTGATTATCACATTTCTGTCCTTCTTGTTTTCTTTATTTGTGGAGACGATGCAGCTTACCTTCCATGTCGGTGGATTTGATGTAGATGATATTCTATTAAATACAATCGGAGGTTTCTTTGGCTACATGGTTTTCAAGCTCATGTATAAGCTTTTCAAAAAACCCGTAACCTAATAAGTTCAAACCTAAAAATAAGTGGAGAAACAAGTTTGTTTTCTCCACTTATTTTTACTATATTCAATTGTAATTTTAGCTGTAACGATTGAGTTAGCAAAAATTAAATTCATCAACCTATGGATTATTTCTTAGATGTTCCGCTTCATCTGGGAATAGACTTGTTCCTACGGGTAAATATGAACCAAGAATTAATTTTACCAAAAATGATAACTACTCATTTTTTATAGATAACCATTGCGCTAAAACAATAGATTTGGTCTTCCTCATCCTCTTCACCGAAAGCTGCTATATTATATTTTATATCTACAATGCTGTCCTCATCTATTTTTCCGAGAAAATGATTCATCCCTTTTTCCAGGTCTTTTTCATGTTCATAATCAAACATTTTTACTTGGATCACGGCAAAGACTCCTCCTGTTTTTATATATCTTTGCCAGACTTTTATATTTTTATACTATTCAGAATACCATTTCCCCTTGCCAATGCATCATACCGCCCTCCATTGAGGCTGTCTTATATCCCTTCTCCTGCAGAAAATAAGCCACATTTTCACTTCTTACTCCTGCATGACAGATTAGAATATACTCCTTTTCTTTATCAAGCTCATCAAGCCGATCGGGTATTTCTCCCATTCTCATATGAATAGCACCTGGTACCATGCCATTTATAACTTCATAATCCTCCCGTACATCAATGATGGATAATTCCTCTCCATTTTCAATTCTGATCTGCAGCTCTTCGGGTTGGATAATTTTTATTTCTTCCATCTCCATTTTCCCCCTTTATAAAAAAGCCGTCTTACGTTTTATTAAACGTAAGACGGCCACACTTGTTAGTTTGCAACGATATTTACTAATTTTCCTGGAACAGCAATAACCTTACGGATTGTTTTACCGTCAATTTGCTCTTGGACCTTTCCGTTCTCCATTACGATTTTTTCCATTTCTTCTTTCGTAATGCCGGCCGGTACCTGAAGTTTTGCTCTCATTTTACCGTTTATTTGAATAACAATTTCAATTTCATCATCAACCAATTTGGACTCATCATATGCAGGCCATGAAGTATAGGCAAGTGTTTCATTGTTGCCCAGTCTGCTCCAAAGTTCTTCACTGATATGAGGGCAAATAGGTGACAAGAGCTTCACGAATCCTTCCATATATTGAATTGGAAGGATTTCCGCTTTATACGCTTCATTAATAAACACCATCATTTGAGAAATAGCTGTATTAAAGTGAAGTGCTTCCAAATCTTCTGTTACCTTTTTAACCGTTTGATGATAGATTTTCTCAAGGTGAGTATCATTGGATTCAGTGATCTTATCATTTACTGTACCGTCATCGGTAATAAACAATCTCCAAACACGGTCAAGGAAACGTCTGGAACCATCAAGTCCGTTTGCAGACCAAGCAATGGATGCATCAAGCGGTCCCATGAACATTTCATAGAGACGAAGTGTATCCGCACCATGGCTTTCTACGATATCATCCGGATTTACTACATTTCCTTTGGATTTACTCATTTTTTCGTTATTTTCTCCAAGTATCATTCCTTGGTTAAATAGCTTTTGGAAAGGTTCCTTTGTAGGAACAACACCAATATCATACAAGAATTTGTACCAGAATCTTGCATAAAGCAAGTGAAGTACAGCATGTTCTGCTCCGCCAATATACGTATCTACTGGCATCCAATGCTTAAGCTTTTCAGGATCAGCAATCGCGTTTGGATTTTTCGGATCGATATAGCGCAGGAAGTACCAGCAGCTGCCCGCCCATTGAGGCATTGTGTTTGTCTCGCGTCTTCCTTTACGGCCGTTCTCATCTACTACATTTACCCACTCTTCAATGTTGGCAAGAGGAGATTCACCTGTACCTGATGGTTTAATTTCGGTTGTTTTCGGAAGCATAAGCGGGAGCTCAGATTCAGGTACAGCTGACATAGTACCATCTTCCCAATGAATAATTGGGATAGGCTCTCCCCAGTAACGCTGACGAGAGAAGTTCCAGTCACGCAAGCGATAGGTTACTTTCTTCTCACCAATTCCTTGTTCTTCAAGCCATTCGATCATTTTGCCAATTGCTTCTTCTTTATTCAAGCCATTCAAGAATTCAGAGTTTACATGTTCTCCTTCTCCTGCATAAGCTTCTTTTTCAATATTTCCGCCCGCTACAACCTCACGGATTGGCAAATCAAATTTCTTAGCGAATTCATAGTCACGTTCATCATGAGCCGGAACTGCCATAATTGCACCTGTACCATAGCTCATCAATACATAATCAGCAATCCAGATCGGAATCTCTTCCCCATTTGCCGGGTTGATTGCATATGCTCCTGTGAATACACCTGTTTTCTCTTTAGAAAGCTCTGTTCTCTCAAGATCGCTCTTAGATTGAATTTCCTTTTTATACGCTTCAACTGCTTCTTTTTGCTCTGCTGTTGTAATTTTATCCACAAGCGGATGCTCTGGTGACAGGACAGAATATGTTGCCCCGAACAAGGTGTCAGGACGTGTCGTGAATACCGTGTAGGATTCGTTCGTACCTTTAATCTTAAAAGTTACAGATGCTCCCTCAGAGCGTCCGATCCAGTTACGCTGCATATCCTTAATGCTTTCAGGCCAATCCAATTCATCCAAATCCTCAATCAAACGATCTGCATAAGCCGTAATTTTCAAAATCCATTGGCGCATAGGCTTACGGATAACCGGATGTCCGCCCCGCTCACTTTTCCCATCAATAACTTCTTCGTTAGCCAAAACTGTTCCGAGTGCCGGACACCAGTTAACCGGTATTTCAGCCATATAGGCAAGTCCTTTTTCATATAGCTTTAAGAAAATCCACTGCGTCCATTTATAGTACTCTGGGTCGGTTGTATTGATTTCCCTGTCCCAGTCATAGGAGAACCCAAGTGATTTAATCTGACGTGTGAATGTACCGATATTTTTAGCTGTAAACTCTTCCGGATCATTTCCTGTATCAAGAGCATATTGCTCGGCAGGCAATCCAAATGCATCCCAGCCAATTGGATGAAGGACATTATATCCCTGCATACGTTTCATGCGAGATAGAATATCTGTTGCTGTATATCCTTCAGGATGCCCTACATGAAGGCCGGCTCCTGATGGATAAGGAAACATATCCAAAGCGTAAAATTTACGCTTCCCTACATGATCAGTCGTTTTGAATGTTTTGTGTTCTTCCCAATAAGATTGCCATTTCTTTTCAATCTCTACATGATTGAAACTCATCCTAATTCCTCCTACATGGTTCAAAATTGCTGTGCTTAAAAGCTTAAAACAATAAAAAAAGCCACTCATCCCTAATAAGTAGGGACGAGAGGCTTGTTATTAACTTCCCGCGGTACCACCCTGATTGATGCAGTAAATATGCATCCGGCTCGACTCTTTAACGCAGATGTACGGCAAACCTTACTCTTAGTTCAGGCTTGCAACTCCAGGGTGAGTTCATAATGTGTCCTGTTGACTTGCAGCGACCGTCAACTCTCTAAAAAGAACAACAATTACTACTAATCCCTCTCAAAGTTATTCATATGATTCAAAAAATATATACATTCATTGTATGTAAATCCGCTAAAAAGTTCAAGTCAATTTAGACTGTTTTTTCAATCATTGACAAATATAGCATCGATTATACAGGTTTGATAAAAATTTATGTGTGATTGGCGAGGGAAACTGGGGACTGGATTAATCTCAATTTTGGCCGGATTAATCCTTTATTTGGCTGGATTATGGGCATATCCGGCTCTATTCCTTTGTCGATTGGCTGGATTCCTCTCATTTTGCTGATCTACTCACTCATCTGGCTGAATTAGTCTTTCATCCGGCTGGATTCTCCGCCGCATTCATTATCCCCATAACTCACTTGTATACAAATAAACCAACAAGCACAGCCATATAGACTGTGCCTGCTGGTTTATTTGTATTGCTTTGGATGAACTGTTGCTTTAGTTTGTTGGCCTCCAGATGCTTCGTTCATCTTTTTAGCCTTCTTTATAATATCTTGATCTTCACCGGCCTCGATATCTTGATTATTAATGCCATTACGAGTCTTTTGTTCCGGATTATTATGTTTAGAACGTTTCCGCATAGTGAATACCCCCTTAGCGCCTGCGTACAACCATTGCATGCTGAATATCCTGAACCTGTATTTTCATACGGTTCAACATATCACGCTGTTGATCATTTGCACTGTGATCCATTGCTTCTAACTCATTAAATGAGTTTTCCAATCTGACCAATGCCTCGGTATATCCTGCTTCATTGTAGTGCTCCTGTTTTGCAGACTCCTTATATTGCTCTTCTGCGAATTCAATTGCATTAGTACATCGTTCCATACACTCACCCATGGATTTTCGTGTAGCCAAAGATACCCTCTCCTTTTTTCATTGGATTGGTTTACAAAAGCTCATCCATTATCCATTATGCCCCTTTGAAATTAAAAAGATTAGTGATTTTTAAAGCTGCTAATAATAGTCAATTGGAAAGTATACATCAGCGTGGTAAAATGGAGTTTATGTTCTTGAAATCTAAACAGGGGGTTTTTGTAATGAAACAGGTTAACCCTTTTCAATATGCAAGTGACGACAAACGTTATCATACATGGAATTATCATCTACGCAATCAATTTGGTCACAAAGTATTTAAAGTAGCTCTTGATGGTGGATTTGATTGTCCGAATCGTGATGGCACGGTAGCTTTTGGTGGTTGTACATTTTGCAGTGCCGCTGGATCCGGCGATTTTGCCGGCAATCGTGCTGAAGATTTGCAAAAACAATTTGCCGATATAAAAGCAAAAATGCATCAAAAATGGAAGGACGGCAAGTATATGGCCTATTTCCAGGCTTATACAAATACCCATGCACCAGTCGAGGTGTTACGGGAAAAATTTGAAACTGTCATGAACGAGGAAGGTGTAGTCGGATTATCCATTGCCACTCGTCCAGACTGTCTGCCTGATGATGTTGTAGAATATTTAGCTGAATTAAATGAACGTACCTACCTGTGGGTTGAGCTTGGCCTGCAAACTGTTCATGAGAAAACAGCTAATATCATAAACCGTGCACATGATTATCCAACCTATGTAGAGGGCGTAAACAAACTTCGGAAACACGGTATACGCATTTGCAGCCATATTATTAATGGACTGCCGCTTGAAACTCCAGAAATGATGATGGAGACAGCTAAAGAAGTTGCTAAACTGGATGTACAGGGAATTAAAATTCACCTATTGCATCTCTTAAAGGGCACTCCAATGGTAAAACAATACGAAAAAGGAATGCTGGAATTCCTTTCGTTAGATGAATATGTCAATCTTGTCTGTGATCAGTTGGAGATCCTTCCGCCTGAAATGATTGTCCATCGTATTACCGGTGACGGTCCGATTGATTTGATGGTTGGACCAATGTGGAGCGTTAATAAATGGGAAGTATTAAATGCTATCGATGCTGAATTAAAGCGTCGCAATAGTTATCAAGGTAAATTTTATGTGCCAAGTAAGGATGCTGTCATAAATGAAGCTTGATCGTATCCTTCCCTTCGCAAGACTATTGCTTGAAAAAGCAGTTAAACCTGGTGATATAGCCATTGATTGTACGATGGGCAATGGGCATGACACCGTATTTTTAGCAAATTTAACTGGTCCGGATGGACATGTATACAGCTTCGACATTCAGGAATCTGCCTTGCAAAAAACGGAAGAGAGACTGATGACAAATGAGCTTCAGGAGCGGGTAACACTAATTCATGCAGGTCATGAGCGTTTACAGGAATTTATCCCAACTGGCAAATCTGTTACAGGCGCAATCTTTAATTTAGGCTATTTGCCTGGCGGCGATAAAGAAATTATTACAACCGCTCCTACTACGATTCAGGCTGTAACGTCATTACTCAAAATTATGGAGCCTGAAGGCATCATAGTTCTTGTCATCTATCACGGTCATCCCGGCGGAGACATTGAACGTGACGAATTAATCAAATTCGTTACAGAGCTTCCACAGGATACGGCCCATGTGCTGGAATACCGATTTATGAATCAAAAAAACAATCCGCCATTTATTATCGCTATCGAAAAACGTTAAAAAAGTGTGAGCTTATGGATGCTCACACTTTTTATATATAATCATTTAAAGTTCTCAGGGGTAAAAAAGATCTGCGGTGTTCCCGTAATAGGATGAGGGCGACTTACCAAATCTACCTCGTATACAGATGAAAGCAATGTTTCATCATAAAGTAAATCTATTCCACCCTCCGCCACCTTCCTTCCATCCTTAAGCAAAGCACATCTATCTGCATATAAAGCTGCCATGTTTAAATCATGGAGGATGGCGACAATCGTCAGCCCATTTTGAAGCTGGAGCCTCTTTAATAAATTTAACAATTCGATTGTATGCTTTACATCCAGATGATTTGTAGGTTCATCGAGAAACAGGAGCTTTGGCTGCTGGGCCAAAGCCTTTGCTAAAAGGACACGTTGCTTTTCCCCTCCGCTTAATGACGAAAAGTATGTATACTTAAATTTCAGCGTGTTTGTCTGAGCAAGACACTCATCAACAATTGCGTAATCCTCACTACGGTAATGATTAAAAAATCCCTTCTCCTGATAAGGATACCTGCCTAATAGTACGATTTCTTCCACCGTAAAATCTATACCCACCATATGTTCCTGACTTAACACGGCAGCAATTTTAGCCAATTCTCCGGTTTTATAGGATGAGGTCCTTTTCCCATTAATGATTGAAGTCCCTTCTTTATATTCCATTTTTCCCAATATACTTTTAATCAATGTCGTCTTACCGCTTCCATTTGGACCAAGAAGAGCAAAAAATTCTCCGCTCTCAACCTTAATAGAAAAGTCCTGAAGCACTTGCTTATTTTTATGATAGCCTGCACTGAGGCTCTCTACGGTTAACATGTCAAATTCCTTCTTTTTATGCGTTCTTTAATCAGTAAGATTGTAAATACAGGTGCACCGATTAAGGCAGTAATGACACCGATTGGTAATTCCTGCGGGTTGATAATCGTACGTGCAATCAAGTCAGCCAATACGAGATATCCACCTCCAATAATCATGGATAATGGCAGTAAGTGGCGATGATCAGCACCAGCAAGAAGGCGAACAAGATGTGGAATAACCAGTCCAACAAAGCCAATAGCTCCTGATACGGCAACTGCTGCACCCGTTAATAGTCCAGCCCCGATAATAATGATTATTTTCTTTCGTTTCACATCGATACCATTATATTGAGCGGATTGATCTCCAAGAGCCATCCCATTTAGTTCACGATAATGATATAAAATTATGGAAGCTCCTATAATAAAAAAGGGAATCAATATACTGACGTGTCCCCAATTTTTCATAGCCACACTGCCCATCAGCCAGTTTAATACCTCCCTCATTTGATCTCCTGAGGATAGCGCAATGATAAGTGAGACCACAGCGCCAATGAATGAATTCATAATTATACCGGCTAAAATAATGGTCTCATTTGCATAGGTAACACTAGCTGCCTTTGTAATACCAAATACAATAAACAAGGTTATAAAACTAAACACGATTGCAACAAGCGGCAATGTGAACTGACCAAAAAGAGCAAATTCGATATTAAAGAATAGAACAATCACTGCCCCAACCGATGCACCGGAAGAAATTCCAATAGTATATGGATCAGCGAGTGGATTTTGCAAAAGCCCCTGAAAGGCAGCACCGGCAAGTGCCAGTGAGGCACCCACAAATAAAGCGATTAATACCCGGGGTAATCGTATATTCCAAATAATCATTTCTATATTTTTTGGACCGGTATAGAAGGATTCCTGGCCGGTCACGTTCTTCAAGAGAATCCCAAGAATATCTTTAAATGACATGTCCACGCTGCCTATAAACAGGCCGAGCAACGCAGCGAGCAGCAAAAACAGGATACTCCCAAAATAAATACCGGTTGTTCTATTTTTATTATTCATAACTTATACTTCAATTCCTCTTTACTCCTGGCGGCGAACCTCGGATTATTCATGCACTTTAAAACAAGATTATAAGCTACAACACATAAAAAATCCTTAGCTCAGGATGGTATTGAGCTAAGGATTCACTTTTTCACGCCTGTGAATACAATAAGCCTACTTTTCCCTCCGAAAAATAAGTACTAAAACTCTAAAAGCAGGTTTCCTGGCTTTTACTAAATCAGACTTGTGATTTAGTAAGTACAGTAGCGGGGGCTGCAACGGATTTGAACCGTTTTCCCTTTTACCCTCGTGTACCGAGGCACTTTTAAAGTGATTTATTAGATTTTATTCTTATTCTAATAGATTGATTGACTAATGGCAAATCCACTATTATTTCAACAGTTCTTTGGCAATTAATCTGAAGGAGTTTTCTTTAGCCTCGTATGAATGGGTGATTGTCACAAGCATAATTTCATCTGTAAAGAAGCGTTCACTCAGCTCTCTAATTTTTTCTCCAATCATTTTAGGAGAACCGATAATCATCTTGCTTCTGTTGTAATCAATCCGAGCTTTCTCAAACTGCGATAATGACATTTCATGAATTTCTTTTGGGTGAGGTGTTCCCTCTCTTATAATTCCCTGTGAAAGAAACAGCATCGATAAATCCAATGAACCAGCCAGATATTCTGCCTCTTCGTCCGATTCCGCACAAACTGTAAATACAGTAACCATACCTGATGGATTCTGTACTAACTCTGTAGGTCGAAATGCTTCATGGTAATGCTTCATATTTTCTTCAGCATATTCACTGTTAATAAACAAAGCAAAATTATAGGGTATACCCTTATGAGCTGCAAGAGCTGCGCTAGATGAACTAGATCCAAGCATCCACAATTCCGGCGGAGATGTAATGGTAGGTGTCGCCGATAACCCATATAGAGGATGCAATTCCGGTATTTGATCATAGAGATACCAGGATAACTCATCTACCTGGTCAGGAAAACGATGCAGTTCCTGTACTCTCCCCTCCTGCAACGCTCGCGTTGCTCTTGGCATCCCTCCAGGAGCCCTGCCGATTCCCAAATCTATTCTTCCTGGAGCTAAACCAGATAATACTCTGAAGTTTTCAGCTACTTTATAAGCACTGTAGTGAGGCAGCATAACACCGCCTGTTCCAACTCTTATTTTATCTGTTTGAGCAGCAATCCATGTTGCCAATATCTCAGGCGAAGATCCTGCCAAGCCTTGACTATCATGATGCTCGCTGACCCAAAATCTTGAGTATCCCCACTCCTCAGCCAATTTTGCCAGTTTGACCGTATTAGCAAGTGCCTGCTCTGAAGGCTCTCCAACAGAGCGCGGTGACTGGTCTAGAATACTTAATTTCACCATTCTGCTCCATCCCCTTAGTATTGAATGCTAGACTCGCCTATTCTTTTTCATTCTCTTAAACGCATGATACAGCTTACTATTCCAATAAAAGAAATACGCTGAACGGCCACCCAGGCTTAACATTTTTTTAGTATATTGCTTAACCGACAACTGGTCTTTCACCTTGGAATCGGCTAGATAAATACCCAATAATCCCTGGTTAATCATGCTGTGGAACTTGCTGTCCGGTATTTTTGTGACATCTAAATTGGCTTTTTCAACAAAATAACAAAGTCTATCAATCAGTTGCTCTTCCGTTTCGTAATAAAAACAGAAATTTAAATCGTCG
This sequence comes from Pradoshia sp. D12, assembly GCF_008935075.1. Classification (NCBI taxonomy): domain Bacteria; kingdom Bacillati; phylum Bacillota; class Bacilli; order Caryophanales; family Bacillaceae; genus Pradoshia; species Pradoshia sp. D12. Next base: position 3,261,203 of record NZ_CP044545.1, read on the forward strand.
CCTTGGCGATCCTCCTCCTGATCAATAAAATAGTCCAACATAATATGCAATCCTTGCACATAAGGAAAATAAGATTCATATATGTCTTTCCCCAAATGTTCAGTAAAATTATCACGCACTGCATATGAAACTAAACAAAAGATGCCCAGAGTAGATCCTGCACAAGCACTGAATTCATACCATGACAAACCTTCTGGAAGCTGCTGTTTATTTTCATTGAACCAGGTTTCTAATCTATGTACCCGTTCTTCCCACGTAACATGCTTATGTATTTGTAAATCACAATAAAAGGTGCAAAGCTTTTTCAAAAAAGGCTCGATATGTTGATAATGCACCATATTTGAAAGAACAGATTGACAGGTTTTTACTAACTCGACTAAATACCCGCCATCTTCCTGCTCCTCTCTGAGTTCATAATAATTTCTCGTCAGGGCCTCCGGATTAAGAGCATCCTTCATAGATTGATGCAATAGCGTAAAATCATTAGGATCAAGTGAGGTACTGCGGTCACATAGATTATCAAGATAATCACTGATTGTTTGATACGCAACAATAAATCGAATGACATCATCTTTTTTTTCACCTGCTGCGAGAGCTAATATAGAACCACCCTCGCAATGAAAAGTTTTGTGGGCAATACTGGATAAGGCCTGTGTACGCAGCTCTTCATTAGGGATTTTTTCTGCCTTTGCCTGCCAACTCGCGAGTTCTCGATGAACAACTGGAAATACATTTCTGTATACATTCTTTACTAAGCTGATATCACTAGTGGGTAATTTCATTTGTGTCCCATCTCCTAACCCCTTAAACGATATACCCTATATTGCGCAATCTCGCTTCAATAAAGCTCTTTGCATATAGAAATACATCTTCTCTCTCTGGCTCATTAAATATTTCATGATACAGCTTAGGCCATTCTTTATAATGCTTTTCGGATGCCGGAAAGTAGTTAAACCATTCTCTAACCATAGCCTTGTCCACTATTTTGTCGTCCCCTGCCTGCATAACAAGAACAGGAATATCCGGGAAATCCTCATCAAAATCAAAGGCATCCTTCATAGCTGAAATTAATTCACGATACCATCTGACTGATACACTTGTGATGTAGAGTGAATCGTTCAAATCAAATTCAATAACTTCTGGATTTCTCGTTGCCATTTCAACCGTTAATCCTGAAGGTTTTTTATATGTAGGATAAACAAGATTTAAAACCTTTGACATGGATTCAAGTAATTTTGGAGGATGAATTAATGTTCCAAAGCATGGTGAAGATAGGATAATACCCGCTAAATTATATTCTTTAAGTTGAAGCATGTTAATGATGATGAGTCCTCCCATGCTATGACCCAGCATGAATACAGGCAAACCAAATGTATAAGCCTCGTTCACCCATGAATCAACCTCATCAATATAATCCTCAAATGAATCAATATGCCCTCGATTTGCACGTGAAGTCATTCCCTGACCTGGCAAATCTCCAATAATTACGTGATACCCTTCTGATAGCCATCTTTCAATTAACCATTTATATCTGCCTGAATGCTCCATGGCGCCGTGAACAATCACGATTACACCATAGGCTTTCCCCTCAGCTTCCCACTTTTTCATAGATGAACTCCTCCTGTATGATGTTTAGCTTTATTTTATTTACACTGTACCGCTTTATATGTACACTTTTATTAACTATCTATTTTACAGTAGAAAACGGAGGTTTTGTAATGAAATTATATCAATATATAGATAAAATTCCTTCCATCGATCAAACTGCTTATTTAGCGGATCATGTAGTTATCAGTGGTGATGTCACAATCGGTGAAAATTCAAGTGTTTGGTTTAACACAGTCATTAGAGGTGATGTCGCTCCTGTGATTATCGGTAAAAATGTTAATATTCAAGATAACTCAGTCCTCCATCAAAGTCCCAACAACCCATTAGTACTGGAAGATAATGTAACGATAGGCCATCAAGTCATTCTCCATAGTTGCCATGTGAAGAAAAATGCTTTGATTGGGATGGGCTCCATTATTCTTGACGGAGCTGAAATAGGAGAAGGTGCCTTCATCGGTGCAGGCAGTTTAGTATCTCAAGGTAAAAAAATCCCACCAAACACACTCGCTTTCGGCAGACCTGCTAAAGTAATTCGTGAATTAACAGATGATGATCGTAAAGACATGGAAAGAATAAATAAGGAATACGCAGAAAAAGCACGCTATTATTCAAGTATACAACCTTTAAAAGAGAATAACTAATTATCATTCCTCATTAGGGTATACTCTTTATTGTATACCCATTCCCTTTATTATTTAGCTATAAATGATACACCTTTTTAAAATCAATTTCAGGAGTAGGATTATGAATACTTTCATTTTGATTTTCATGTTATTTAGTATCATTTCAATCATTTTGGTCCTATGGCGTCAATATCAGCCACTATCTATTTTGATTGTTATCTCTTTGATAGGCACTTTCCTGTATACAGGCTGGAAGGTCTATAACTCAAATTACTCCTTTGCTCATCAAATTAATAATATGATTGATAAGTCAGTAAGCTTAACAACTTCTATTACCAAAGATAATCGACCTGCAAAACCTCCTGCCAAAGATAAAGTACTTCTTGATGTGCCGATCGTTAAACAGCAGCCCGAGCTCCCAAGAGGATGTGAAGTAACCAGCCTGGCTATGCTTCTTCAATATTCCGGATTGGATGCTGATAAATTAAAACTTGCCCAGCAAATAAAAAAAAATCCAGCTAAAATAAAAAAAATAAATGGTGAAATCCATTACGGTGATCCTAATGATGGATTTATTGGAGATATGTATTCAACTAATAAACCTGGCCTCGGAGTGTATCATAAGCCTATAAAAAAACTTGCTGAGCATTATATGCCTGGCAAAATAATCGATTTTACCAATGGAGATTTCAACCAAATCAAAAAGTATCTCTCAACCAATCGGCCCGTCTGGGTTATCATAAATACAGCCTATGAAAAACTGGATCCATCCTATTTCCATACTTGGAAAACACCAAATGGGAAAATATCGATTACTTATAAGGAGCATTCTGTCGTAGTGACGGGATATGATCAGCATTATATTTATTTTAACGATCCCTTAACAGGAATTAAAAATAAAAAAGCACCCTCCGCTGATTTTGAAAAAGCGTGGGTGCAAATGGGAAAACAGGCTATAACCTATAAAGATTAATGGATTGGGTCACTTATCATATCCTTTTCAGCTAATGCCTGGAAAGGATATTTTTCTTCGACATATACAGAGTACCATATCATAAATACCAATACAGTCCATAGTTTACGGCTATTATCCGCTTTACCTGTAACATGATTATTGAACAGATTCATAATGACTTGCTTATCCAGCAAATGATCTGTTTGGCTTTCTTTTATTATTGTAATCGCCCATTCATACATTTCATTTTTTAACCAATGACGGATAGGGACTGGAAAACCAAGTTTCTTACGATTTAATACATGGTCAGGAATGATTCCCTCTGCAGCTTTTCTAAGTATATATTTGGTCGTTCCATGAGCAGTTTTTAAATCAGTTGGAATTCCGGATGCCACCTCAAATACTTTTTTATCAAGGAATGGCACTCGAAGCTCAAGAGAATGTGCCATCGTCATCTTATCAGCTTTTACTAATATATCTCCGCGCAGCCATGTATGAATATCAATATACTGCATTCTGCTCACATCATCATATTCGGGTGTTTCTGCGTAGAACGGATGTGTTATCGTAGTATAATCCAGCTTTGATTTATATAATTTGAATAATTGCCCCTTCTCTTCCTCCATAAACATCTTGGCATTTCCAAGATAGCGTTCTTCAATCGGCGTACAGCCGCGCTCTATAAAACTTTTGCCTTTTACACCTTCAGGCATCATGGCAGCAATTCTTTTTAGCGCTCTTTTCATAAGTACAGGAATTTTATTAAACATGGCTAAGGATTGAGGCTCACGGTAAATATTGTATCCTCCGAATAATTCATCCGCTCCTTCACCGGACAGAACAACCGTTACATGCTTTTGCGCTTCCCTTGCCACGAAATATAAAGGAACACAAGCGGGGTCTGCCAACGGGTCATCCATATGCCACATAATTTTCGGCAGTTCCCTCATATATTCCTGCGGCGATATAATATAGCTGATATTCTCTACCCCAAGCTTGTCAGCTGTTTCTTTAGCTACATCAATTTCACTGAAACCATTCTGTTCAAATCCAACTGAGAATGTTTTAATTCCAGGATGAAATTCTTTAGCTATGGATGCGATGATTGTAGAATCAATTCCACCTGAAAGAAATGAACCAACGGGTACATCACTGCGCATATGCATGCTGATACTGTCATACATCACATCTTGAATTTCTTTAATCCAATCTGGTTCACTGCGCAGAATAGGTTTAAATTCTGCTTTCCAATATTGGCGGATTTCCATAGGTTCTCCAATTTTCTTTGTAAAGCAATGTCCAGGCAATAATTTTTTCACATACTTTGTCATCGTTGCTGGTTCTGGAATAAATTGAAAGGTAAGATAATGCTGCAGAGACACATGATCCAATTCTTGTTTTTCTATAGCGTGTATAATACTTTTCTTTTCAGAAGCAAAATAGGTCTTATCCCCATCTTCCTTATAAAAAAATGGTTTAATCCCAAATGGATCACGGGCACCAAAAACAGATTTCTCCTGTTTATCCCAAATCACGAACCCAAACATCCCACGAAGCATTTCAACTGCCTTTTCCCCATATTGAACAAATGCCGCCAGGATTACTTCAGTATCTGAATTTGTAGAAAACGCCATGCCTTCCTTTTCCAGCACTACTTTCAATTCCAAGTAGTTGTATATTTCTCCGTTAAAAACAATCCAATAGCGTTCATTTTCATACGTTAAGGGCTGATGTCCACATTCAATATCAATGATGCTTAGTCTTCTGAAACCAAGCTGGATATGTTCATCTATATAATACCCCTCGTCATCCGGCCCTCTATGCGTAATCAAGTCATTCATACTTTTAATTAGTTCTGAATCCTGATTCGCTTGTTGGTGATCATGCATACATCCTACAAATCCACACATTATTATTCACTCACTACCTTTACTTTCGACTGTTTTTCATTTAAAAATATCAAAGAATTAGATTTTAGATATGAGCTAGGGTCCCGACAAAATACGATCCATTATACCCGATTTCATAGTTTCCTAATATTACCATATTTAGACAAAAAAAGAAAGAGGGTTTATCCCTCTTTCTTGAAATGTTTATGCTGTTTATCTTAGATTTTAGCTTCCGTACGCAGTACTTCTACTTTATCCGTTTTCTCCCAAGGAAGATCTAAATCATTACGTCCAAAATGTCCGTAAGCTGCTGTTTGTTTATAAATCGGACGTCTTAAATCAAGCATTTTTATGATTCCTGCAGGGCGCAGATCAAAGTTAGCACGTACTAATTCAATTAATTTTTCCTCTTCAATTTTACCTGTACCGAACGTATCAATGGATATAGATACTGGCTGAGCCACACCAATCGCGTAAGCCAGCTGAACTTCTGCTTTATCTGCAAGACCTGCTGCTACAATATTTTTAGCTACATATCTGGCTGCATAGGCAGCAGAACGGTCTACTTTTGTAGCATCTTTACCAGAGAATGCTCCACCACCGTGACGTGCGTATCCACCATACGTGTCAACAATGATTTTACGGCCAGTCAAGCCTGCATCCCCTTGTGGACCTCCAATAACAAAACGGCCCGTTGGGTTAATAAAATATTTAGTTTGTTCATCAATAAGGTGAGCAGGAACAACCGGTTTAATTACTTGTTCTTTTAAGTCTTTCTTAATTTGATCCAGTGTTGTTTCCGCGTCATGCTGAGTAGAGATTACGATGGTATCAATTCTTACCGGATTTTTATTTTCATCATATTCCACTGTGACTTGTGTTTTTCCATCAGGGCGCAAGTATGGAAGAACTTCTTGTTTACGAACCTCAGCCAGCTTTCTAGATAATTGGTGAGCAAGAGAAATAGGAAGAGGCATTAATTCTTCTGTTTCGTTGCAGGCAAAACCGAACATTAGACCCTGATCTCCCGCCCCAATTGCTTCAATCTCTTCATCTGACATCGTGCCTTCTCTTGATTCCAAAGCTTGGTCTACACCTTGGGCGATATCTGCAGATTGTTCATCAATAGAGGTTAAGACAGCGCATGTTTCTGCATCGAAACCATATTTTGCACGTGTATAACCAATCCCTTTGATTGTGTCACGGACAATTTTTGGAATATCCACATACGTAGAAGTAGTGATTTCTCCCGCTACTAAAACTAATCCAGTGGTAACAGATGTTTCGCAGGCTACCCTTGCATTTGGATCCTTTGCTAATATTTCATCCAAAATGGCATCAGAAACCTGATCGCAAATTTTATCCGGATGACCTTCTGTTACAGATTCTGATGTAAACAAATGTCTCTTATTAGACATGTATATTTCCTCCTTCAGTTTCCCTGTTTATGGCTACTCATTATCTTTAATTATCTCCTGATTATACGAAAAAAGACCCTTCCCCTTTATAAAGAAAAGAGGAAAGGTCTGAGTCTCAGAAATCTGCCTTTCACTCTCATCGTTCAAGGCATTATAACCTTGCATCAAGTTAGCACCTTTGCGTGATTTCCATTAAAAGGAATCAAACTGCAGGTTGCCCCGGCTTCATAGAGCTCGTCTCTCCACCGAGTCTTGATAAGAGTATCCATATCAAATGTATATAATATCTTATCCATCATTTTCTGTCAATAAATAAACAGGAATATATTGTTAAGATAAACCTTTAGCTTCATCCTTTTCCTAATAGAAGTACAGTCAGAACTTAAAATTCGCATTTAAATTATAATATTGATATAATTAATTTACGAATATTCAAATAAATATACTTTGTTATTTATCCGTGAATATTGAATAATATCCCTATTCTTTTACCAATGGAAACAATAATAATTATCCTTATATACTATATTAAAACATATTTTTGAAAATTAACACAATTAGTATGGATAAATCAATTAAATGTGTTATACTATTTTCCATATAATATACTTACCAAAATTTTGGAAAAGGATGATACCTTATGAACAGTGTAGGAGTTTCCAACGAATTGAAACAATTACTTACTCATGATAATATTCACATTCAGCTTTCAGTGCCACAACTAGTTGAAAAAGTATTAACGAGAAAAGAGGGTATCCTCACATCTACTGGAGCTATTAAGGCTGAAACAGGAAAATATACCGGCAGATCTCCAAAGGATAAATATATTGTAGAGGAAGCTGCCACTAAAGATAAAATAGCCTGGGGAAGCGTCAATCAAGCAATATCTGAAGACGCATTCTCTAAATTATATGATAAAGTTATCGATTACCTCGAAAAACGAGATGAATTATTTGTATTTAATGGGTTTGCTGGAGCTGCAACAGACTACCGCCTTCCTATTCAAGTAATCAATGAATATGCCTGGCACAATTTATTTGTACATCAGCTGTTTATCCGCCCCACTAAAGAAGAGCTTGAAAATCATTCCCCTGAGTTTACTATTATCTCAGCACCAGGTTTTAAAGCAAACCCTCTTGTGGACGGTACACAATCTGAGACGTTTATCATCATTTCCTTTGAGAAAAAAGTCGTCTTAATTGGAGGCACTGAGTATGCAGGTGAAATGAAAAAATCCATTTTTTCAATCATGAATTACCTGTTGCCTGAGAATAATGTGTTTTCTATGCATTGTTCAGCAAATGTAGGTTTCGAGGGAGATGTAGCTCTTTTCTTTGGCCTATCCGGCACTGGAAAGACTACTTTATCAGCCGATCCAAATCGCCGCCTTATAGGTGATGACGAACATGGCTGGTCTCCTGATGGTGTATTTAATATTGAAGGCGGCTGTTACGCAAAATGCATCAATCTCACACAGGAAAAAGAGCCTCAAATTTTTAATGCCATACGCTTTGGTTCTGTACTTGAGAATGTGGTTGTAGATGAAGATACAAGAATTGCTGACTATGATAATGGAATGTTAACTGAAAATACTCGGGCTGCTTACCCTATCGAAGCCATGCAGAACATCGTCACACCTAGTATAGCGGGCCATCCCAATACAATCATCTTTTTAACTGCTGATGCTTTTGGCGTTCTGCCTCCAATCAGCAAGTTAACAAAAGAACAGGCAATGTATCATTTCCTAAGCGGTTATACGAGTAAATTGGCAGGAACTGAACTCGGAATTACTTCACCACAGGCAACGTTTTCTACCTGCTTCGGTTCACCGTTCTTACCATTACATCCAACAAAATATGCTGAGATGCTTGGCAAAAATATCGAGGAGCATCAAGTTCAGGTATATCTGGTTAACACCGGTTGGACTGGAGGAGAATATGGGACAGGCAGCCGCATGAAGCTTTCTTATACACGTTTGATGATTCAAGCTGCATTAGAAGGAGAACTGGCCAATATCGAAACGGTACAAGACAGAATATTCGGCTTAGCAATTCCTTTACACGTACCTGGAGTACCTGATGAAGTTTTACAGCCTCAGAAAACGTGGAAAGATTCTGAAGCCTATTATGAAAAGGCGAATGAGCTTGCACATAAATTCAGAGAAAATTTCAAGGAATTTAAAAATATCAGTTCTGAAATTGAAACTAAAGGTGGACCAATTACCTTTTAAAGAACTAGCGGTGTCTTAGGAAGCCAAAAAGAAATGGCTTTCCTGAGGCACTATTTTATTTGTCTAAATTTAAAAACAAACCCACCGCCCAATGTAATTCTGGATGAAGGTTTGTTTTCTTTAGTTTCTATTCAATTTAGTTACTGGAATTTAAAGAAATCAACTCATATGTAATGGTTGTGCAGTTATTTTCCCATTCCACTTTTTTTATCCGTGCCGTTCCTCTCGATTCTCCATCCAGAGTTTTTCGGATATCAATCGGAATTTCAATTGGATATAGGCGGTATCCTTCTTTTTTTAGGACGAATAGATTTTCCTCAACCCTTTTTTCATTAGCCTTTGTCACTATAAGAGTATTCAATTCCATTGGCATACCCAATTCTCTCACTCCCCTGCTTCATTTATTTATTTCAATGGTATCATTTGAAGCGGCTTCTTTCATCCATTTCGTTAAATCCGTGACGATTTGCCGATTTATTCTAGGAGGTAGATAATGTGTATAGTCCTTAAGGTACCACACATCGACGCTCTTGCCGAGATCCTGCAGTCTGTTTCTTAATAGATTGGCATGTTCAACCGAAACGTTCTTATCCTTCTCGCCATGAATAATTAGAACATTACATGGTATTTTTTCAATTTCATACAAGGGTGTACGGGCTTTATATTCATCCGGCACCTTGTTTGGCGTACCTCCAATGACCCTTTTCAGCATTCTTCTTAAATCAATTCTCTCTATGTAGGTCAGAACCATATCGGAAACTCCCCCCCACGTGACAAGTGAAGCAGCGTCCTGGCAGTATATAGCTGTCCACAAGGCCATAATCCCGCCTCGAGAAAATCCAAAAATATGGACCTTTTTTGGATTAACCTTGGGATGTTGCTTTAAAAGTTCAAAACCTGCAATAGCATCCCAACGATCTTCTCCTGCAAAATCTTCCTCTCCTTCTCCACCCTGGTTGCCACGATAAAAGGGGGCAAAAACAACAAACCCCTGACTTGCGAATTGAATGATACGCCCTGGACGGACCTTCCCAACATTTTTAATGCCTCCGCGTAAATATAAAAATCCGTCCATTATTTCATCATTTTTTTTTGGCTCAGCTAATAGCCCCTTAACCCTTAACCCATTCGATAAATACGTGACAATATATAGATTTATATCCGGATGTGGCGATGGATATCGACTTCTATCTACGATACTACCTAGCGATGATTTTACTTCATCCATAATCCGGGCTCCTTTACAAAGTTCTATAGGCATTCACACAAATATATACCACACATACAATACGATTAACTACACTTTGGCATACATACTGCCTACTAAGGAGGAAATTCCCTTGAAATATTATCTTAAAACCCGCTTCTTCTGTATGCTGTCCATTCTGCTCATCTTTAGTTTATCGGCCTGTAAAGAAAATAAGTCGACTGAAGAATTGACAAAAGTCAAAGTAGCAGAAGTCACACGCTCTATTTTTTATGCACCTGAATATGTCGCCCTGGCCAAAGGATTTTTTAAGGACGAAGGGCTTGATGTAGACCTGCAGACTGCATGGGGCGGTGATAAGACAATGACTGCTCTACTATCAGGCGGAGCTGATATCGTGCTTGTTGGCTCAGAAACTTCTATTTATGTTCATGGACAAAATTCAAGAGATCCTGTTATTAATTTTGCCCAATTAACTCAAACAGATGGAACTTTTCTTGTATCCAGAGAAAAAATAGAGGAATTTAACTGGAACATGCTAAAGGGCAGTACATTTCTCGGACAGAGGAAAGGCGGTATGCCACAAATGGTTGGAGAGTTTGTACTGAAAAAACACAGCATTGATCCTCAAAAGGATTTGAAATTAATTCAAAATATTGATTTTGCCAATGTCGCCAATGCCTTTGCATCAGGAACAGGTGATTATGTACAGCTATTCGAACCTCAGGCAAGTGTTTTTGAAAAAGAAGGAAAAGGACATATTGTCGCTTCCTTTGGAAAAGAATCCGGCCATGTTCCATACACCACCTTCATGGCAAAGGAAAGCTATATGAAGGAAAATGAAGATATCGTTAAACGTTTTACAAAAGCGATTTATAAAGCACAAAAATGGGTTGAAGAAACAGATTCCGCTGAAGTAGCAAAAGCTATTCTCCCATATTTTGAAGATACAGACGTAGAGATTATTGAAATGGCCATTGACCGTTACAAGTCACAGGAGTCCTTTGCCTTAAATCCAATTCTTGATGAGGAAGAATGGTTAAATCTGCAGGATATCATGAAAGAAGCAGGAGAAATCGATTCCTATATCGATCATAAAACACTCGTAAATACAGAAATCGCTGAAGAAGTTTCAAAATAGGAGCTAAGGAGGCAGGGATTATGCCTTTATTGTCGATAGAGAATGTATCTCATCTCTATTTATCTAAATCGCAAACATCAATTGCTTTAGAGAATATATCAATGAGTATTGAGGAGGGAGAATTCATCTCCTTCCTTGGCCCAAGCGGCTGCGGTAAAACAACCCTTCTATCCATTATATCTGGCCTTTTTAAGCCAACCGAAGGAAGTGTTAAGCTATACGGGAAGGATGTCCTCATCCATCGCCAGGATATTGGATATATGCTGCAGCAGGATTATTTATTTCCCTGGAAGACCATTAAAGAAAATATATTGATAGGATTAAAATTATTAAAGCAGCTCGACCAAAAGCACGAAGAACAAACCATATCACTATTAGAAGAAATCGGCCTGAAGGATGTATTGACTAAATTTCCAAGGGAGCTATCAGGAGGAATGCGCCAACGAGTTGCCCTAGTTAGAACTTTGGCCACTAACCCTACTCTGCTCCTCTTAGATGAACCTTTTTCTGCTTTAGATTTACAAACCAAACTAAAGCTTGAAGATATCGTATCAAGTACATTAAAATCGTTTAAAAAAACGGCTATTTTAGTTACTCACGATATAGGAGAAGCAGTAGCCATGAGTGATCGTGTCTTCCTCCTCTCTCCAAAACCAGGAAAAATTCACAAAGAATTTGATATTCCAAACGAGTTAAAAGGGCTATCCCCATTTAATGCAAGAAATCATCCAGCCTTTTCAGATGTGTTCCAGCTTATATGGAAGGAGATGGAGCAGCTTGACGGATAATAAACTTAAAATTAATACCCTTCACAAGAACTATATCCAACAATTAAAAACCAACCAGCATAAAGTATGGCTGTATCAGGGTGTTATCTTTGTTTTATTTTTTGCTCTTTGGGAAATAGCCAGCCATTTTTACTGGATAGATCCCCTCCTGTTCAGTTCACCTTCCAATGTCGTTGAAATGCTGATTGAAAAAATACAGGATGGCAGTTTGCTCAGCCATCTCGGACTTACCTTGTTCGAAACAGTCATCAGCTTTATTTTAGGCACTCTACTAGGGACACTGCTAGCTGTTGCCTTGTGGTGGTCTCCAATGCTTTCAAAGGTCCTGGATCCCTATTTAGTCATCTTCAATGCTATGCCTAAGGTAGCCCTTGGACCCATTATTATTGTGGCGATGGGCCCTGGATTAATATCCATTATCACCAATGGAATCATTATCTCAGTTATCGTTACGACTATAGTCGTCTACACGAGCTTCAAGGAAATCGATCCCAATTATATAAAGGTAATGGAAACGTTTAATGCTCGCCGCATGCACATCTTCAAGGAAGCTGTCTTGCCGTATTCCTTTCCAGTCATTATATCGACACTAAAGGTTAATGTTGGTTTAGCCTGGGTTGGTGTCATAGTTGGAGAATTTCTTGTTTCTTCACAAGGACTTGGCTATCTAATCATTTATGGATTCCAGGTATTTAATTTCACCCTTGTTTTAATGGCATTACTCGTTATAGCTGTATTTGCAACGATTATGTATAAAATGGTCGAGTTTGTTGAAGCTAAGTTAATCCGCGACCGCTTATCATAAAAATTTTAACCGGCTTATTTTATCCAGACATTTCAAAACAACCTGATCCTTCATAATGAAGCTATATTGGGTGCTCGTTTGAAAATCATGTGGCAGTTCTGACAGTAAAACGGGCCCTTCTGTTTCCAGATAATCTTCTTTCTTCGTAAGGGCAGTAAGCTCGGCATAAAATACTGCTTTAACAAAGGAACCCGCTGGGTCGAGTACTTTATACTCGCCAATTGGAATTAACTGCTTTGCTTCTCCCCCTGTTTCCTCATATACTTCACGTATGGCAGCCTGAACAGGGGTTTCATTGTTTTCCACCTTGCCTCCGGGAAATTCAAGCCCTCTTTTGGAATGGTTGGTAAGAACCCATTTCCCTTTATAGCGGCATATGACGAATACATGACGAGCTTCTTTTTCAAATTGACCTTGTTCATCATGAAAATAGACATTATTTCCATGGATATCCTTAAATATGTCCATCTATCTCTACACTTCTCTCTTAATTGTTTCTTTCAATTATAGCAAAACTGGCTCTTATATAATTTATAAGGAATAAATCAATTAGAAGCTTACTTTTACAACACACTTTCTTAAAAATATAACAAATATAGTCATGAAGGATGGAATCAATAATATTTTCAATATAAGTAGAGTACATTTATAAAGGTTGGGGTAAATAATTACTATATGAATCGTGATCTAAAAATTGAAAGGAGTTCTTAGCAGTGAATTTCATTGATGAACTATACCAATTGTATCGAGATAAACTAACTGGCGATGATGAAGATATTGATATTTTGGCTTTAGCCGTTTTAGAACAGCTTGATCGTAAGGATGTTATGCAATTAATTAATGAACTGGAAGATCGGGAGCTATATAATTTAATGGGGATATACATAATTGATAGCCTTAAAAAGCGATTTGCAAATGATGATGTACAGCCGCCTGTATCAAAATATTTGCACTAAGATAGGATTACATAGCGAAACCTTCTAAAAATAGGAGGTTTTTTTAGTTTTTTAAATAAATTCACAGAGACCCCGAAAAACGATATGGTAAGATATAGGTCATTTCTATGTAACAGCAATGATATAATAGAGGTCATAAAGACTGGGGGAAAGCATATGGGGATGACAGGAATATTTATAATAGGGGCAATTATTATAGTCCTAATAATAGGGGTTACTGCACTTGTCACAACAAAAGCATACGAATACAAGCACACTATTGATCCATTAGATCAAAATCCGCATTTGAGTGGTAAAGAAGAGGTTCGCACATCTGAACCACATGAATAAGCGCAAAAAAGAATCCCCAGATAAAAAGGGGATTCGACTTTGTTTATGCAAATACTTGTTTTAAATCTTCTTTGCTTTGTGTCAGCCAAAATCTCATCAACTTTTTTGCACCTTCAAGGTCATGAAGCTTGGCTTGACCGCATTGTTTTTCGTTAGCCGCAGGAATATCAGTTATCTCAACAGCTTCTTTCATGGTTTTATCAAGCACATCTATGATTTCTTCAACAGTTGGCTCACCGCTGACCACCAAATAAAATCCAGTTTGGCATCCCATGGGTGAAATATCAATGATATCAAAGTGAGAATAACCCTCAGAATATTTCCTGATATTAAACGCCAACAGATGCTCTAAAGTGTGAATCGCATCTGGCTTCATGGCCTGTTTATTTGGCTGGCAGAAACGAATATCAAATTTGTTAACAACTCCATCGCTTCCTACTTTATGAACACCACAATGACGAACATACGGGGCCTTAACAGCATTATGGTCCAAATCAAAACTTTCAACAGATGGCATTATAAAACCTCCTTTTAAACTTATTACTAATTTTACCTTTTCTCCATCAATATTTCATCTCTAAAGTTTGAAGTTTGCCCTTTCAGGCATTATGATATGGTTGTATCTAAACATTCTAATTAAGGAAGTTCATATTATGAAAAAAATATTACTAAAACTAGTCCGTTTTTATCAAGTGGCCATTTCACCTATGAAGCCGCCAAGTTGTAGATTTTATCCAACATGTTCTCAATATGGCCTTGAAGCAATTGAGCGTTTCGGACCAGTAAAGGGGACCTGGCTAACCATAAAACGAATCTCTAAATGCCATCCACTGCATGCCGGCGGGTTTGATCCTGTACCTGAAAAACAAGAAAAAAAAGACTCTTGATTTACAAGAAAAAGCCGTGTATCATACTAGATATGCAAATCGTAATCTTTTCGATTTATATTTTTGCTTAACAAATCGTAATGAATACGATTAACAGGAGGATACTACATTGAAAAAAATATCATTTATATTCGCACTCATACTTGGTGCATCTATTTTTCTTTCCGGATGCAACAGCGATAATAGCACGGCTGATACTAAAAATGAAAACCAGCTTTCTATTTATACAACTGTTTATCCATTACAGTATATGGCTGAGCAAATAGGTGGTGAACATGTAAATGTATCTTCTATCTATCCGGCAGGTGTAGATGAACATACATTTGAACCAACACAAAAGGATATTATCAATATCGCAGAGTCTGATTTATTTTATTACGTTGGATACAATTTAGAAGGCTTTGTAAATAACGTGACCAAAACATTGGGAAACGAAAATGTGGAAATGATAGCTATTGGTGAAAAAGTAAATCTTGATACTCATGGACATGAAGAGCACGAACATGAAGATCATGAGCACGAAGACGACGGCCATAATCATGGTACAGTCGATCCGCACTTATGGATAGATCCACTATATGCAAAAGAAATGGCTGAACATATTAAAGACACACTGATTGAGAAAATGCCTGAACAAAAAAGTGCCTTCGAGGAAAATTACGAAACACTGGCTAAAAAGTTCGATGAGTTAAATACAGAATATACAAAGGTATTCAGCGAAGCACCTCATGATGAATTCCTTGTTTCTCATGCTGCGTTTGGATACTGGGAAGAACGTTATGATGTAGATCAAATAAGCGTCTCCGGTATATCTACATCCGAAGAGCCTACTCAAAAATCACTTGAGAAGTTAGTGGATACTGCCAAGGAACATCAACTTAAATATATTTTAGTTGAACAGAATATAAATAGTAAATTAACGGATATTATTAAAAAAGAGGCTAATTTGACTGCATTGCCTATTCATAATCTATCTATCCTGACTCAGGATGATATTGATTCAGAACGCGATTATTTTTCAATCGCGAAGGATAATTTAGACTCACTGCAAAAAGCTTTAAATGATTAATCACGTAAAAGCCCGAATTCTTTTGGATTCGGGCTTTTTTCTTCCTGTATTTACTTTACATATAAGAGGTGAAAAGAAGCATTCTAACAAAAGAAAGGAGAGATTTTTATGCCAAATGGTGTTAAATGCTCTGTGAATTCCTGCCACTTTTGGAAACAAGGGAATAAATGTGCAGCAGAAAAAATTCAAGTAAATATGTATTCAGAGGAACGTGCTTATAAAAGTGGCGATACTGGATGCAAAACCTTTCGCCCAGCTGACTTTTTATAAACGAAAGGCTGTCATAAATGGATATCAATCACATACTCCGAAATTTTAACGAGGATTTACAAAATTCCAATTCCTTAACATTTCCTATATGCGTGGACTCTTTTACGAATTATTGGAGTACCGAATTCGGATCCCTT
Organism: Pradoshia sp. D12; assembly: GCF_008935075.1. Taxonomy (NCBI): domain Bacteria; kingdom Bacillati; phylum Bacillota; class Bacilli; order Caryophanales; family Bacillaceae; genus Pradoshia; species Pradoshia sp. D12. The sequence goes on from NZ_CP044545.1 coordinate 3,277,516, forward strand.
GATGAATTACCGAAGGAAGTAGACCAGCTTATAGCTAAACGGGGATTGGAATTAGGTTTACTGGAAGAAGAAATAAATCAATAAAGAAAAGCGCCCTGTGACCCAGGCGCTTTTCCCTTAGTAACTTTTCTTTACTAATTCGACAACTTCTTTTTCTGCCACATTTGTTATTGCGGTTATAACTGATAATGGGAGTCCGCGACGCAACAAGATCTCAGCAATCAAGTATTGTTTTTTCGAACGAGCCATTTCTTCCCCGCCTTCTTATGTCTTTTTTTCCATTATACAGGATTTGATAGCCGAATTGAATAAGTCCAACACCCAATATTCAGAATTAACTAAAAAAATTAATTAACTCTCTTCTCACTATTTTGTTTGAAGCATTACGGGGTAACTCCTTACCCATCACTACTTTTTTAGGAATTTTATATCGCGCCAGCCTAGATTCACAAAATTCGATGATCTCTGTCTGTTGTAAATGGCTCGCTGGATGGGGGACTATTACGGCTGCTGGAACGGCTCCCCATTCATCATCGCTAAGACCAATGACTCCCGCTTCTTTTACGAAAGGATGCTCCATCAAAACGGATTCTATTTCAGCCGGATAAATGTTTTCTCCACCAGAAATAATTAAATCAGAGCGTCTATCAATGACAAACAAATACCCTTCCTCGTCGATATAACCGATATCACCTGTATAAAACCAGCCATCCTGGAAAGATTCCGGTGCCCTTCCATGAAGATACCCCGGAGTTACATTTGGGCCTTTTACTGCAATCTCTCCCGGTACACCAACTGCAGCAATCCTTCCATCCACAATAATTTTTATCTCACATGGCAATAATGGCTTACCGGCAGAGCCCAGTTTTCGCGTTGCATCTTCAGGAGCCAGCGTGACGATTTGAGAGCATGTTTCTGTCATACCATATGTTTGAAAGACAGGTGTGTTTTTATCCGTAGCCTTTTTCAACAACGCCATAGGTGCTGAGCCGCCCCCTAACAGCATACAGCGAAATTCCTCAGGGTATGTCCTTTCTCCTAAATCTTCAAGCATTCTTGTCAAAGTATTCGTCACAACCGAGCAAATCGTAATCTTCTCTTTCCAAATAGCTTCATTTGCTTGTACAGGGTCGAATCCTCTTTGCAAAACAGTCTCTATCCCATAAATGACTGATCTTAAAAGGATAGATAAACCACTTATATGGAATAGCGGCATAAAGCAAAGCCATTTATCATCATCGCGCAACCCTAAATTTAGAGCAGACCCAATCGCACTCCAATAATGGTTTCCCATCGTTTGCTGAACGGCCTTAGGCTTACCAGTCGTACCTGATGTGTACATAATAGTTGCCGTTTGATTAAACGATAAGTTCTTCTTTTCTTCAAATGACTTTGCCTTAGCCTTCTCTAATTGTTCCAGCCTTAGCACGGAAATATCCAGTAACATTTCGTTTTCTGATATGAGAAAATCAGCCTGAGCATCTTCTAATTGCCACTCTTTTTCCCGATCTGTTAAACGAGTATTCAATAGGACAATTTTGGCGCCAATCAGGAGAAGAGCATGTATCGTAAAGACCATCTCCGGCCGATTCTTCATGTTAATTCCAATTACATGACCTTCCGCAACACCCAACTCCGTCAATTTTTGAGCGTATAAATGGGCCATTTCATATAACTCTCTAAACGTCCACTTCTCTCCCTCAAATGAAAGAGCCGTACGCTCCGGAGTCACATACGCCCGTTGAATCAAAAACTGCGGAACAACCGTATCATGCATCAACATCTTTTCAACCTTCCCTCTGAACTCCTTCATGATCTCTCTGACCATCAAAGCGTTTTTAAGTACAAATACAAATTAACCTCTATCACTCTAACTGATACTTACATGTACATAAAAACAGCCTGACGGTAGGCGTCAAGCTGTTTTTCGTTCTCCATTAAGGGAATCGTGGGAATTGGTCAAAGTCTGGATTGCGCTTTTCTTTAAAAGCATCGCGGCCTTCTTTGGCTTCATCTGTTGTATAATAAAGCAATGTTGCATCGCCTGCCAACTGCTGAAGTCCAGCCAGTCCATCGGTATCCGCATTGAAAGCTGCTTTTAGGAAACGAAGGGCAGTTGGGCTCTTTTCAAGCATTTCCTCGCACCATTGCACCGTTTCTTTTTCAAGTTGCTCCAATGGAACTACTTTGTTTACCAAGCCCATATCAAGTGCTTCCTGCGCATCATATTGACGGCACAAGAACCAAATTTCTTTTGCTTTCTTATGGCCTACGATTCGAGCTAAATATCCTGCACCATAACCTGCATCAAAGCTTCCAACCTTAGGACCGGTTTGGCCAAAACGTGCATTTTCAGCAGCAATTGTTAAATCACATACAACATGCAGTACGTGACCTCCGCCAATAGCATAGCCTGCTACCATTGCCACAACAGGTTTTGGAATAACACGGATCAAGCGTTGAAGATCAAGAACATTCAGACGAGGAATTTCGTCTTCACCCACATATCCGCCATGACCGCGAACCTTTTGGTCACCGCCAGAACAGAATGCCATGTCACCTGCGCCTGTTAAAATAATAGCACCTATTTCTTTATCATCCCTGGCACGGGAAAAAGCATCAATCAATTCCATTACTGTTTTTGGACGAAATGCATTGCGTACCTCTGGACGGTTGATGGTAATTTTAGCAATACCGTTATATCTTTCATATAAAATATCTTCATATGTACGAATGGTTACCCAATCAAAAGCCATTTCTAATTCCTCCCTCTAATAAACTCACTTACTATTCTACCAAATATTTTGGGTTCTTCCACGTGTATTGCATGGCCAGTGTCATTTATTGTTTCAAATTGGCATCTATTAAGGCAATTCTGCATTTTTAAGGCCAATTGAACGAACTTTTTATCCAATGCTCCCGCGAGCAATAAAACGGGAAAATCCACCTCCTTTAATTCACTCCAAAATGAGGGCTGTGAGCCTGTACCCATTCCCATTAAACTATTTTGCAAGCCAATACTGGTATGGGATACTCTCTCCTGCCTAATTTCTGCTTTCTTGCCATTCGACAGTCTTTCTTGTGAAGCAAATAACGGAATCTTCTCCCAATCATCTACAAAACTATCTATCCCATATTCTCTGATACGTTCTGCCAATTGTGCATCACTATGTGCCCTCGACAGTCGTTCGCCTTCATGTTCCAGGCCTGGTGATGAGCTTTCTAAAATGAGAGTCCGAACAAATTCAGGATATAAAACAGCAAACCCCAATGCCAGTCTCCCTCCCATCGAATAACCAAGAATATGTGCACTTTGGATATTTAAAGCGATTAAAATGTCCTTAATATCTTTAGCAGCCTTTTGCATTTCATATCTATCAGGATCAATAGGCGCTTCTGTCAGACCATGCCCTAATAGATCCAGACTGATAAACTGAAAACAATGTTTGTAATCCTGAATAAATGTATTCCACGTATTCATGGAACCCGTAAATCCATGCAAAAGAAGTACAGGCTGTCCTACTCCTTGCAATTGCACGTGATACTTTACTCCATTAATGGATAACATGAGTTTATTCGCCATCATTCATCATTCTTATTTCCCGGGAAACATGCTGAACGACTTCCCTGTATCTTTTCACATCATAGGAACGACTTGTACAAACTTCAACAATACAGAAATCCGGATTGGCTACCCAGTCCTGAATGGAATCAGTCACTTCTTCCCAAGTTTCCGGATTTTTATAGTTTGCTCCATACAAAGCAGCTGTATGATTAAAGTGTAAGCCATGAGGCGTACCAAAAAGCTCTTCAAAATGTTTTTCTTCAGCAGACTGAGGCAGGTAAGAAAAGATTCCACCGCCATCATTATTCACAACCAAAACCAGAAGCTTTAATTGATACATTTTAGCTGCCAGGAAACCATTCATATCATGAAATAAGCTGAGGTCTCCAAGTGCCAGTACAGTTGGTATTTCAGAGGAAGCGCTGATTCCTGCAGCAGTTGAGATAAGGCCATCTATCCCGTTAGCTCCCCTGTTTGCCAATATCCTAATCTGCTTAGTTGTTTGAAAGAAAAATGAATCTACGTTTCGAATAGGCATGCTATTGCCAACTACTAAGTTAGCTTTTTCCGGAAGTAAACTTTCCAATAGAGAAAATAATTTACCTTCCTGCATCCCTGTTTCATCCTGTATAGTCAGCAGCCCTTCTTTCGCCACTTCATTCATTCCTTGCCAAAGAGAAAGCCAATCTCTTCTTTCTGTATTTGCATGTACAGTAAGATTTTCTCTAACCGAGTGACAGAAAGCGGCCTCATCACAATAAACCATATGGGTACTTACTCCCGCTGGCTCTCTCCAGCCGCTGCCCCCATCTACTACAATATGATTTGTCTGTTTACACTTTTTCACAAATTGCAATACTGGTTTAGAAACTGGCATTGCACCAAACCGAATAATTAAATCTGGTGTAATTTTCCCGTGTATTGCTTCTTCCTTCAGAAAAGTATCATAGGTTTCAATTACGTGCTGATTTCCACCTGCCCTTAATTGCGATAAAGGATCAGCAAGAATCGGATATCCCGTTGCTTCAGCGAAATTCAAAACAGCTTCCTTAAAATCAGGTTGGTCAATAGGACCGCAAATAATAATCCCTTTTTCGCTTTCCTTAATTAAACGAAGATATGTATTCAACTGAGAATCAGCCAGCTTACGGTGTCCATGTGCAATATCGATACACGCATTTGAATGGTCCGTTCTACGAATCCACTTTTCCATTTCGCTTAAGATTGGAATGAGTGGCTCTCGTAAAGGGAAATTAACATGAACAGGTCCGGCAGGCTCCAGAATTGTATTACTGATGGCTCTGCTTGCTACAGTGCGTGCATACTGGAGCATCATTTCTCCGGAATCAGGCAGAGACATTTCTACAAACCATTTCACATGCTTCCCATAAAGGTTTATTTGGTCGATGGCCTGTGGTGCTCCAACATCTCGTAATTCATGCGGACGGTCAGCAGTAAGAACAATTAATGGCACTCTTGAATAATAGGCCTCTACGATAGCAGGAAAGTAGTTTGCAGCCGCTGTACCTGATGTACATAACAAAGCGACAGGCTTTCTCTTTTCCTTAGCCATCCCAAGCGCAAAAAAGGCGGCCGATCTTTCATCGATATTAATATGAACATTCATATCCGGATGTTCAGCCATACAATAGGCGATTGGTGTAGATCTGGATCCCGGACTAATGATAACATCATTCACTTCCGCTCGGGCTAGTTCATCTACAAAGGATGCTATAAAAGCAGTTAGCTCTTCTTGGTGATTCATATATTCCTTCCCTCCAAAGCAGAAAGCATGGGTTTAAATTTCACTTTTGTCTCCATATATTCACTTTCGGGATTTGATTTTTCTACAATCCCACAGCCCGCATATAGAGATGCTTTATCCTTCTTTAATAAACCTGAGCGGATTCCTACAGAAAAGTCACCGTTTCCGTATATATCCATCCACCCTATTGGAGCAGCATAAAATCCTCTATCCATACCTTCATATTTTTCTATTTTCTCCATAGCAATATTTCTTGGCGAACCTCCCAAAGCAGGTGTTGGATGAAGCAATTCCACAAAGTCCAAAACAGAAGTGCCGGGCAGACTCACACAATTTACCGGTGTATAAAGATGCTGTATATTTTTTAGCTTCATTAATACGGGAGCATCAGGAATATTAATCTCGATGCAATGCTCTTCCATCGCCTCTTTAATCATATTGACCACAAACTGATGCTCGGATCGATTTTTATCATCATTTAATAATTCATTTCCTAGGGCTGAATCAATTTCTTCATCTTCATTTCTTGGCGTTGACCCTGCCAAACATGCAGAAAATACAGCCGGCCCCTCTTTTTTAATCAGCCTTTCCGGAGAAGCACCTATAAAACAATCATCCCCTGATTCAAGCCCAAAAATAAAGCTTCCGTTTTGCTGAATCATTAAATTCTCAAGTACTTTATAAGATGGAACTTCATCTTCAAATTGCAAACTTAATTCACGGGCCAGGACGATTTTCTCCATCTGTCCGTTTCGGATATCCTCGACAGATTTTAGTATAGCCTGTTTCCACTCTTCCACAATATGTTCTTGCCGTTCTATGATAGCTGGCATTTCTTTTTGGCCAGAATCAGACATAGACAAAAAAGCATCTCTATCTTCGATAAATTGGCGTACCTCTTTATCTGACATATGAGGAGTCAAATATATAGAGGAAGTTAAGTATGAACCATGATTTGTTTCTGTAATTAAAAACTTAGGTATATAAAATAAATAACTGCCAAATTGGCTCCAATTGGAACCCGGCTCTGTATTTTTAGAGTTAAAGGAAAAACCGCCAAAGCATAAAGGTCCTGTGCCTTTTCCAGAGTTAACCCCATTCACAATGGCTGACTCCATTAGGGCAGTCCATTTATCCTTAATATCTTTAAAACGTTTTTCTCCATTAGTAAGAGATTGTAGCTTACGTGCTGTTCCAATCCCGGCTAAATACAATTCATTATCCGGATCTTTCCAGTAAAATCGCTCACCTTTATATAAACACTCACTTGATTGATAGATATCGATCGGTTTCTTATTGGTAACGGCCTCAACATGACTGAATAAGATTGGCATAGCAATCCTTTTTACTGTATGTAAGGCTTCAGTCAATTCCTGTTGAATATCTGTCATTTGCTTTATTGCCATTCAAATCCCTCCGTTGCTCCTATTTCCAATAAACCTATTTAAAGATACACCTGTAGAAATTAAGCTGTCAATTTTTGTAGTTTCTTAATTTTCATTTTAAAGCTTATATTCTCATCATCATTTGATAGCGATTCCATTCCGCTTGCTCCCTGTATGGTATCTTCTATCCACAAGAATGCAGTTTATTCCAATAAACAAACCATCATACTTATTTTCCCTATTAATACGGATCCTTACTATTATAATATCTTTTTCTTAAAGCCTGAACCATTATGACTTTCTAACAGGTCTACTATAGAGGATAAATGTATTGACACTTACTATAACATTTACCTACACTGATTTAGTATAGTAATAATAGTGGGAATGATATGAGTTGTAGAACTCTTAAAATATTATATTTTATACTAATAGTTTAACATATTGATTTACCACTATTCGCTAGTAACTTATAACGTAAAGGGGATTAACAAAATGCAAGATCACTCGCATACTCCTGCGAAGACAGGATTACCCAGAAAAAGTTGGCGGGTTTGGTGGAAATTAACCAGGCCACACACATTAACAGCTGGTTTTACACCTGTGTTGGTTGGAACAGCGCTGGCTCATGAACATATACCTTCGCTGAATATCGGGTTATTTGTGGCTATGATGGCTGCCGCACTGCTTATCCAAATTGCCACGAACCTATTTAATGAATATTATGATTTCAAAAAGGGACTCGATAATGAGGAATCCATTGGGATTGGTGGCGGAATCGTACATGAGGGTTTATCACCAAAGTCGATTCTTACATTAGCACTCGTTCTGTATGGTATATCAGCACTGATAGGTGTTTATATATGCGCAAATAGCAGCTGGTGGTTGGTACTCATCGGATTATTATCAATGTCAATGGGATACTTATATACTGGTGGACCGCTCCCAATAGCCTATACCCCATTTGGCGAGATTACATCCGGTTTCTTTATGGGCTGCCTAATTATCTTGATTTCTTATTTTATTCAAACTGGAAATGTGACATTAGATGCATGGCTCGTAACTGTCCCATTCTTTTTGACTGTGGGTGCTATTTTGTTATCAAATAATATTCGCGACAGAGTCGGGGATAAAAAGGGCGGCCGAAAAACATTGGCAATCCTCATTGGCAAGAAAAATGCCATTATCGTACTGGCAGCCATGTTTGCTCTCTCCTATGTATGGGCATTCGTACTAGTGTTCTCAGGTATTACTTCTCCTTGGACATTACTTGTGCTATTGAGCATTCCAAAAGCGGTACAAGCCGTGAAAGGATTTGTTGGCAATGATACTCCACCGGAAATGATGCCTGCCATGAAAGCAACAGGCCAAACGAACACTTTCTATGGTCTTTTATTTGCATTTGGTATGTATATTGGATTCTTCTTCTAAATCTTTTAATAAGCCTCTTAGTAGAGGCTTATTTTTTTCTGCTCTAATCTTGCTATTTCTCTTAAATGTTTTTCTACTGTGTGATGGGGTAAATGTAACAATACAAGTTACTTATTACAGTTAAGGAAGTGGTAGCATGCTAAGTAAAAATCAACTTCAAGCTATAACAGATAGATTAAAAGAACAAAAAGAAGAATTTCAAAGCAAATTAAATACAAAAAGAAACAGCCGACTCGACCTAAGTGAGCGTGAAGCATCCGGAGAACTATCATCCTATGATAATCATCCTGGTGATCTCGGTACAGAATTATTTGAGCGTGAAAAAGATGTGGCTCTGGAAATACATGAAGAAGAGCAATTGAATGAAATTGAAACAGCGTTGTCTGCAATAGAAGAAGGCACATACGGTGTATGTAAAGAGTGCGGAAAGGATATTCCATACGAAAGACTTGAGGCCATTCCATCCACTCTCTATTGTATCGAGCATTCAAAAAAACAGGAATTAAGCAATCACCGTCCAATTGAGGAAGATGTCATTCAGCCACCAAAGCCAGATTCCCTTCAAAGAACATATGATCATCGAATAGAAGACTACACAGACAGTTATCAAGAAGCCGCCCAATACGGAACCTCGGAAACTCCATCCGATATGGTTAGAGATGCAAAAGGATATGAAGATCTTTATCCAGATCAAACAGAGGATGAAGGTTTTGCAGATGAAGTTGAGTCATTCGTTGGTAATGGTCCAGACGGAGAACGTAAAGTATATCAAAGCGATGCAAAAACCGATTATGAAGAACGCCTGGAAGATGAAAACCTAGAGTCAAATTTAGGAGATATTCCTTACCGAAAAAGAGATAGTTATGTGGACAACAAGAACAAATAAGGCAGCCTATTGGCTGTCCTTTTTTCTTTGCTGCTATATATAACTATAACCTTTCAAGAAGTTCCAGTGAGCTGTTTTTCATTTGATAATTATCTAATTAATAGTTCATAACAGTTACATATGACAAAAAGTAGCTTCTACATATTCAAAACATTACACATGGTAAAAAGGCAACCTATATTCCTTTAATCAATGGAATATAGATTACCTTTATCTATTTTACATAATTTATTTGTTTCTTTGATTTATAGGGTTTACGTTCCAGATGTCTGTTGCATATTCCTGAATTGTTCGGTCACTTGAGAAAAATCCTGAATTAGCAATATTTATTACACTTGATGAGTTCCATTTCTTTTTGTCTTGATAAGATGCCTCTACCTTTTCCTGTGTACTTGCATAGGAACCAAAATCCCTTAATACAAAATATTGATCATTTTCTAATAGCAGAGAATCATATATCATATCAAACATTCCAGATGTATTCGGGAAGAATCCATTAATTAATTGGTTTACAGCCTGATGAATTCTTCGATCAAGCATATAATATTCTGAGGAGTGATAACCTCCATGTGCGTTGTAATTCATAACTTCCTCTGACGATAATCCGAATGTAAAGATATGTTCTTCTCCGACTCTCTCAAAGATTTCTACATTAGCCCCATCCATTGTACCGATGGTCAAAGCACCATTCATCATAAATTTCATATTACCTGTTCCTGATGCTTCTTTACTTGCAGTCGAAATTTGTTCACTTAATTCAGCTGCAGGGAATATTTCTTCAGCCAGAGATACCCGATAATTTTCGAGAAATACGACCTTTATATAATCTTTTGTGTCCGGATCATTATTTACTTTATCCGCCACGGTGTTAATCAATTTAATAATTTTTTTGGCATAGTAGTATCCTGGGGATGCTTTAGCTCCAAATATAAAGGTACGCGGATATGGCTTGAAATTTGGCTCTTCCTTCATTCGATTGTATAAATACATAATGTGAAGAACATTTAGCAATTGGCGTTTATACGCGTGCAAACGTTTGACCTGGACATCAAAAATACTATCTGGATTAACGGTTATACCATTTTGTTCTTTAATCCGCTTAGCCAGCTTTTTCTTATTGTCTGCTTTCACTTTCATTAGCTCTTCTAAAAAGGAAGAATCCGTACTAAACCGCTCCAATTCCTTCATATATACCGGATCAATTTGCCATTTATCGCCGATTGCTTGCGAAATTAAACGGGAAAGTCCTGGATTGGATTTCAATAACCATCTGCGATGAGTAATACCATTGGTTTTATTATTAAACTTTTCAGGAAAAACCTGATAGAAATTGTTCATTTCTCTCTTCTTGAGAATCTCAGTATGCAGATGGGCTACTCCGTTTATACTATGGCTGCCTGCAATAGCCAGATGGGCCATTTTAACCTGATCATGAGCAATGATAGCCATATCCTCTATTCTTTGCCACTCACCCGGATACAGCTCCCATAATTGCTGACAGAACCGCTCGTTAATCTCATTCACAATCATAAAGATCCTTGGCAATAATGGTTGGAATAAACGAATTGACCATTTTTCCAATGCCTCAGAAAGCGTCGTATGATTCGTATAAGATATCGTTTTTGTGGTTACTTCCCATGCTTCTTCCCATGACATTTTTTCTTCATCCAATAAGATCCTCATTAATTCCGGGATGGCCAGAACAGGGTGAGTATCATTTATATGTATTGATACGTATTCATGCAATTTGCTCATAGGAATATTCTTTTTGCGGTATGTCTTTAATATGGTATGCAAACTGGCTGAGACAAGGAAATACTGTTGTTTTAAACGCAGAATTTTCCCGCTGTCTTCTGTATCATCCGGATAAAGAAATTCTGATACCAATTCTGTATCACGCTTGTAACGCATAATATCGCGATGATAAGGAGCCGGGGCAGGCTCAGCATTCCACAATCTGAGTGTATTCACCGTTTCATTCTGATAGCCAACAACCGGTATGTCATAAGGTACAGCCATTATTGGCTCTGTATCAATATGACGGAAACCTAAACGGCCATCAGAATCTGTATAGGATTGTACTTCTCCCCAAAAAGGTACCATTACTGCCTGATCGGCTTTTCGAACCTCCCATACATGTCCATTTTGAAGCCATTGCTCTGGATATTCAACTTGTACGCCATCAATGATTTTTTGCTCAAATAAACCATATTTATAGCGAATACCACATCCATGACCAGGCAATTCCAAAGAAGCAATGGAATCCATGAAACAAGCAGCTAATCGGCCTAACCCACCATTACCGAGCGCAGAATCCGGCTCAAGTGTTTCCAGCTCCGAAAAGCTAATCCCTAAATCCTCAAGCCCGTCTTCCACTACTTTTTGTATGCCAAGATTTAAGACATTACTCCCCATAATTCTACCGAGTAAAAATTCAATTGATAAATAGTAGACCTGCTTTGTCTTCGTTTCTCTATATAATTGATTGGTTTTAATCCAATTCTTACTTATATATTCACGAATCATAATTCCTAAAGTATGATATTGCTCCTGCGGAGTCGATTCTGAAAATGTTTTTCCATAAGACATTTCAAGCTTAGATATAAAGGCTTCCTTAAACAGTTCTTTATTATCAAACATCTAAATCAGATCCTCTCAGTCAAGTCTTTATACAAAACCTCATACTCTGCTGCTGAACGTGCCCAGCTATAGTCCTTCTTCATCGAGTTCTTAACAATCTTTTTCCACTCAGAAGGATTATGATAAAAAGATAATGCCCGACGTATTGTATAAAGCATGTCATGAGCATTAAAGTTAGTAAATGAAAAACCATTGCCCTCGCCAGTAAATTCATTATATGGCTGTACAGTATCTCGCAGACCCCCTGTTTCCCTAACAATCGGCAATGTACCATATCTCATTGCTATTAATTGGCTTAATCCGCAAGGTTCAAATTTAGAAGGCATAAGGAACAAATCAGCTCCAGCATATATTTGATGGGCTAAATCTTCATTAAAACCAATATGAACCCTTAATTTATCCTGATACCATTGGGACGTATAACCAAAGAAATGCTCGAATTGCGGATCGCCTGTACCCAGCATGATCATTTGGATATCTTCCTGCAAAATCTCATGGAATACAGCTCTAACCAGATCAAAGCCTTTCTGAGAGGTTAAACGCGATACAACGGCAATCAGCGGCTTGCTATCATCTACCGGTAAATTGAAATACTCCTGGAGATAACGTTTATTCGCTTTTTTGCCTTTCAGAGAATTGACTGAAAACTCGCTGGCAATCGCAGCATCTTTTTTTGGATTATATAAGTCATTGTCAATTCCATTTAAAATCCCATATAAATCTGAGTCTCTTGCCTGAAGCAATCCATTCAGACGCTCACCGTAATAGTCAGTTTTAATCTCCTCTTTATAAGTAGGGCTGACAGTAGTTATTGCATCTGCATAAACCAGTGCTGATTTCATAAAGTTGACGTTCCCGTCAAATTCCAACTGGTTAAAGTAGTCATCATGAATCCCCAGTACATCATCAAGAAAACTTTTTCCATAAATGCCTTGGAATTGCAAATTATGAATTGTAAATATATTTTTGATGTTTGCTAATTTCGTATTCTGGTGCTGAGTTTTCAATAAGAATGGAATCATTCCCGTATGCCAATCATGTGTATGAATAACATCCGGTAAAAATGGAATATGATAAAGTGCTTCAACAGCCGCTTTACAGAAATAAGCAAAACGTTCACCATCGTCAAATTGCTCATAAAGTTTTGGTCTATGGAAATAATATTCATTATCCATAAAGTAATAAATGACACCATCATATTCAGCTTCAAAAATACCGCAATACTGTCTTCTCCAGCTTAACTGAACTTCAAATTCAGCAATTTTTTTCGCTGAATTAAAAAAATGAGTAGGTATCGTCCCATACTTAGGAAGCAACACTCTTACCTCATGACCTAACTTTTTTAATTCTTTAGGAAGAGAGCCGGCTACGTCAGCCAGCCCTCCAGATTTAGCAAAGGGTACACATTCAGATACTACAAATAATACATTCACGAGTTCATCAACGCTCCTTGTTTTACACCTTTTTGAATAACAATTGGTTGGAATGGAGACCCAATCAGAACTGTTCCATCAGCAATTTCTACATCCTTATCGAGGATTACATAATCGAGTTTGCAATTCTTACCGATTTTTGTTTTTTGCATGATAATGGAATTTTTAATGGAAGTACCTTCATCAATATTAACGGCCCTAAAGATGATACTGTGCTCTACTTCACCTTTTATGATAGAGCCGTTGGCAACCATTGATTGGCTTACATGAGACTTCTCACTATACTTGGATGGCGGCTCATCCTTAACTTTTGTATAGATAGGACATTCCTTCATGAATAACTGACTCCAATTTTCTTCTTTAAGAAGATCTATACTTGATTGAAAATAGGCATTAATAGAATTGATATTCGCCAGATAACCTTCATACTGATAAACACAGATAGCGAAGTCGGAATAATGATCTTCCACAACATCCTTTAAACATTTGTACCCAGTTTGTTTCCGCTCGTCAATTAATTTAACAAGCAGTTCTTTTTTAAGGATGAACATTTCAAGTGATTCTTTATCTTTTTTGATTTCCGTAATATCACATTTGTTTTGTATATGATATTTAAGAACAGCATTAAAATCGATATTGCAAACGGTTTGACTGTTAGCAACAATCACATACTCCTGTTTACTTCTTTCAAGATAGGTCATATGATAAGCAAAGTGATCAAACGCATGAACCTCACCAGATACATCTTCTGTATGAGGCACCGGGAGGAAGAATAGTCCATCTCTTTTTCTATTCAAATCCCAGTTCTTACCTGTTCCCAAATGGTCCATTAACGATCTGAAATGTGCTTGTGGATAAACAGCTACATTAGATATTCCCGAATTAACCATGCTTGAAAGAATAAAATCTATTAAACGGAAACGACCAGCTATTGGTAATGCTGCAACATTCCGACTTTTTGTTAAAATATCCAGTGATTCAAAACTATTCGTGGCATCTATAATACCTAATAGTGATTTACTCATATTTTCAACGCCTTTCACTATATCAAGATAATTTTATAACATTTTCTTCTGTTAACAGTTCAGGATTAACCAATATAACATCTTCATCATCAATAGGTCTGATCACCTGGTTATCCGGTATAACAGCACCTGGAGGAATAATAGCCTTTTCAATATAGACATTCTTTCCGATAACTGCATCTGACATGATTACAGAATCTTTAACATGTGCGTCTTTGCCAATCTGTGCTCCATAGAAAACGACTGATTTTTCCACCTTACCTTCAACTATACATCCTTCGTTAATCAGTGATTCTTTAACCTCTGCTTTGTTAGATAGATATTGTGGTGGTCTGTTCGGATTAACTGAATAAATGCGCCATGAATAGTCATAAAGATTTAATTCACACTCTTCATCCAGTAAATCCATATTAGCTTCCCAATAACTTTTCAGTGTACCAACATCTTTCCAATATCCTTCAAATGGATAAGCATATACCTTTTTATCATCATTTAATAATAAAGGTATGATATCCTTACCAAAATCCCTTGTTGAATCTTCATTTTTAGCATCTTTTATCAAATAGTCTTTTAGAACTTTACGATTAAATATATAGATACCCATAGAGGCTAAATTATTTTTCGGATTTTTCGGTTTCTCTTCAAATTCCATTACAGAATAATCTTCTCTGGTGTTCATGATTCCAAATCTGCTTGCTTCATCCCAAGGAACAGGAATAACAGAGATAGTCGCATCTGCTCCTCTTTCCTCATGGAAGCTCAACATTTTATCATAATCCATTTTGTAAATGTGATCTCCTGAGAGAACAATCACATAATCCGGATCATATTGATCGATATAGTTTAAGTTTTGGTAAACCGCACTTGCTGTACCCGTATACCATCTCATTTCCTTTGAAGCAGAATAGGGAGGTAATACAGTTACTCCGCCATCTTTTAAATCGAGATCCCAGGCACTTCCGTTAGAAAGATAGGAATTAAGCAATAACGGCTGGTATTGCGTTAATACCCCTACCGTATCTATTCCAGAGTTCGTACAGTTACTTAATGTAAAATCTATAATTCTATATTTACCGCCAAATGGGACTGCCGGTTTTGCAACATCAGCTGTCAAAGCCTCAAGCCTTGTTCCTTGTCCTCCTGCCAGTAGCATTGCGACTATTTTTTTCTTTGCCATTTTTATTTAACTCCTTCCGTTTTTTAATGGGACGCAGTACAGTAATTCCAAATGGAGGTACCTTAATCTTTACGTGATATGGTCTCCCATGAAAAGAACCTTCTTCTGCGATGATTTTCTTTTTATTAACATGATCGCTTCCACCATATTGGACAGCATCACTATTTATGACCTCTTTGTACTCCTGTTTATCAGGTACTCCAACTTTATATTCTTCATAAGATATATTTTTGAAATTACACAGTACTATCAATGGATTTCCTTCTCGATCACGACGAATAAATGAGAATATGGACTGATCGGTGTTATGAACATCAATCCACTCAAATCCTTCAGGATAATCATCTAACTCATATAACGGCTTTGACCGTTTGTAAAACTTTAGTAAGTCTGCAAAGAAATGATTTAATGTTTGATGAGAATCATAATTTAGTAGATGCCAATCAACCTGTTCTTTATCCTTCCATTCTGAGAACATCCCCAGCTCTCCACCCATAAATAATAATTTTTTCCCCGGGTGGGTTGTCATAAATCCCATGAGTAATTTCAACTGAGAAAATTTTTCTTCGTAGCTTCCTGGCATTTTATCAAGAAGAGATTTTTTACCGTGGACCACTTCATCATGTGACAAAGGTAAAATAAACCGTTCCGTATAAGCATACATTAAGGAGAATGTTACTTTATTATGAAGATCCTTTCGAGAACACGGATCTGATTCCATGTACTCTAAAATATCGTTCATCCAACCCATATTCCACTTATATGTAAATCCTAAACCTCCCTCACTAGCTGGCTTAGTTACGTTAGGCCAATCAGTTGAGTCTTCAGCCATCATAAGAACTGTAGGATCGGATTCTTTTACAACTTGGTTAAGTTTCTGTAAAAAATCTATAGCATGTGGATTAACGTCACCACTATATGTATTGGGCCAATAAATGATATTTGCGACAGCATCCACTCTAAATCCATCTATGTGAAAATACTTCATCCAATATCTTGCGTTGGATATTAAAAAACTATGAACTTCTGGTTTGCCCAAGTCAAAATTTGCTGTTCCCCATACTGGATTCTCTCTGTGTTTGAGATCAGAGTATTCATAAACAGGTGATCCATCAAACATAAATAAACCATGAGCATCTTTACAATAGTGACCAGGTACCCAATCAAGCAATACACCTATGTTATGCTGATGACATTGATCGATAAAATATTTCAAGTCTTCAGGCCTGCCATATCGGCTTGTTGGTGAATAATAACCTGTACTCTGATAGCCCCATGATCCGTCGAACGGATGTTCAGTTAGTGGCATTAGCTCAATATGTGTAAAGCCCTGTTCAACTACATAGGGGATGAGTTCATCAGCCAGGTCACGGTATGTATAAAATTCCTCAATCTTGCATTCATCGCTCGGTATAGACACTTGGCCTTCCTGGATATGTTTTCTCCATGTTCCTGCATGAATTTCATAAATAAACATGGGGTTCTCATCTTGTTGTTTCTTTGTTTTTTTCTTAAGCCAAGACGCATCATTCCATTTATATGAATCATCTATAGGATATACGACAGATGCCGTATGAGGCCTTATTTCTGAATAGAAGGCATACGGATCACTCTTTAGAGCTATGGCTCCAGATGCTGCTTCAATTTCATATTTGTATATATGTCCGTCCAGGTTTTTATCTACCAGAAGCGTCCAAATACCCTGTTCAGAAACTCTTTTTAATTCATAACCGTTACCATTCCAATTATTAAAAGAACCCACCAAGCGTATCTGACGGGCGTTTGGTGCATATACTGTAAACCTTGTATGTATATCATCATTTACCTTTATCAAATGGGAACCGAACAGTTTATATGCATCATAAAGAGAGCCTTCATGAAACAAATGGACCTGATAGTCTGTTGGGATAGCATTAGGCATATTATCACCCTTTCTCGAATTTTCTCAATATACTAATTAAACTACTTATTCTGTAACTAAATCAAATGCAAAAATTGTTAATTTAGCTCTAAAAAGCTTTTTTTCACTACTTTTTGGAATTAGTAAGATAAATTAACAGGTATCAGTATAATATATCCAAAATATAGTATATAGAAACTTAAATACTATTATTTTTATGTTAAATATTTCATTATATTGAGAAAAATATCAATGAAGTGGTCTACCACTCAAAAACGAGTTAATTAATTAAAATGTTTACTTAATAAAGTTGTGTAAGAAAATATTAAATTATTTGTTTATTATAGTATTTATCTATAGTAAACAAAATATTCTCATAATTCAAGACCAAAAAGGGAACTTAGATACTTTGGCATATAATATATCTTTCAACATAGAACTTTAGGAAATACAATCGAGGAAAGGATGATTGTGTTGAGTTAATTCTTCTGAAGGCTTCTTTATAATCTATTGAGGATTTAAGAATTAGTATATTCTCTATAGGAGAACATTATCCGTGAAATTTTTTAAATACAAACCTTTACAATTACTTTCCATTGTCTCACGGATCTACTGATTAAAGCAAGACTTAAATAAATGATACCCTCTCAGAAAACTATAAGAAGATGTCTATGCGAGCTTCAATTGCTTATTTATGTTGATATATGGATCATATGAAGGTTTATCGTGAGGCATATTTAATAGCAGAATTTAATACTTAATTTAGGTGGAGTGGAGGTTCGAACAGTAAAATTAGTATAGGACAAAATGAGAAGGGCTTATAGCAATATTTCCCCAATTCCCAAATGGGGAAAAAATTCAAGAATTGACTCACACATCTATTCAAATTACAGGTAAAAGTAGATTTTCAATTTGGTTGATATAATCCTTACTAAAGAAATCATAAAATTTTACTTGGTATTCCTCTTAAAAGTACTTGATGATCAGTTCGGCTTTATTCTCGTTCTATTTTAGACTTTAACCGTTATTAGAATTTTACCTTTGCTTCTTATAAGGCGTTTAGGAGACAATGTATTGACGGACTGAGCTCTTTTGGCAGTTATGTTTTAATAATTAAGATTTCATTTATTAAAATAATATATAAAAAAACCATGTACATCATGTACATGGTTTTTATGACCCCTACGGGATTCGAACCCGTGTTACCGCCGTGAAAGGGCGGTGTCTTAACCGCTTGACCAAGGGGCCAAATGGCGGAGAAGGAGGGATTTGAACCCTCGCGCCGGTTACCCGACCTACACCCTTAGCAGGGGCGCCTCTTCAGCCTCTTGAGTACTTCCCCAAATATGGCTCCGCAGGTAGGATTCGAACCTACGACCGCTCGGTTAACAGCCGAGTGCTCTACCACTGAGCTACTACGGAATAATGGTATATGGGCCTAAATGGACTCGAACCATCGACCTCACGCTTATCAGGCGTGCGCTCTAACCAGCTGAGCTATAGGCCCGAAGTAAAATTTGGAGCGGGTGAAGGGAATCGAACCCTCATCATCAGCTTGGAAGGCTGAGGTTTTACCACTAAACTACACCCGCACTCTATGGGGCGGCTGATGGGAATCGAACCCACGAATGTCGGAACCACAATCCGATGCGTTAACCACTTCGCCACAACCGCCGTGCATTGTCTTTTTAAAGTTATGGTGGCTCAGGACGGAATCGAACCGCCGACACAAGGATTTTCAGTCCTTTGCTCTACCGACTGAGCTACTGAGCCGTTTTGTATCTTTGTATTTCTCTGATGCTGCTCAATGTCTTACTGATGAGCTAACATTTTATAAATGGCGGTCCGGACGGGACTCGAACCCGCGACCTCCTGCGTGACAGGCAGGCATTCTAACCAACTGAACTACCGGACCATTTATTGCGGGGACAGGATTTGAACCTGCGACCTTCGGGTTATGAGCCCGACGAGCTACCAGACTGCTCCACCCCGCGACAATAATAATTTGTTTCCATATACTACAAGGTATTTAAGGTATATATGGCGGAGGAAGAGGGATTCGAACCCCCGCGCGGTTTAACCCGCCTCCCGGTTTTCAAGACCGGTCCCTTCAGCCAGACTTGGGTATTCCTCCATATATAGTGGTGGACCTTGTAGGACTCGAACCTACGACCGGACGGTTATGAGCCGTCTGCTCTAACCAGCTGAGCTAAAGGTCCTATTTGGTAGCGGCGGAGGGGATCGAACCCCCGACCTTACGGGTATGAACCGTACGCTCTAGCCAGCTGAGCTACACCGCCAAATATTGAATCCTATTAAAGTTTATAATGGTGGAGCCTAGCGGGATCGAACCGCTGACCTCCTGCGTGCAAAGCAGGCGCTCTCCCAGCTGAGCTAAGGCCCCATAAGTTTTAGATGGTCGGGAAGACAGGATTCGAACCTGCGACCCCTTGGTCCCAAACCAAGTGCTCTACCAAGCTGAGCTACTTCCCGCAAAAAGATGGCGCGCCCGAGAGGAGTCGAACCCCTAACCTTTTGATCCGTAGTCAAACGCTCTATCCAATTGAGCTACGGGCGCATTTTTTGCAAAAAACTAGTGCCGAGGGCCGGTCTCGAACCGGCACGGTAGTCACCTACCGCAGGATTTTAAGTCCTGTGCGTCTGCCAATTCCGCCACCCCGGCATATAACTTGGCATTGGAGCGGAAGACGGGATTCGAACCCGCGACCCCCACCTTGGCAAGGTGGTGTTCTACCACTGAACTACTTCCGCATATAAGTGCGGGTGAAGGGACTTGAACCCCCACGCCGTAAGGCGCCAGATCCTAAGTCTGGTGCGTCTGCCAATTCCGCCACACCCGCATTTTGTAAATGGTGAGCCATGAAGGACTCGAACCTTCGACCCTCTGATTAAAAGTCAGATGCTCTACCGACTGAGCTAATGGCTCGTACTGATGGTGCCGGCAAGAGGACTTGAACCCCCAACCTACTGATTACAAGTCAGTTGCTCTACCAATTGAGCTACACCGGCTTAATAGATTTAAATACTTTTCTAAGACACTTAATTATTATAACTTATGTTTTTTATAATTTCACCAAGTATTTTTTGGTAATTTTTAATTTTATAATGGTGGAGGATGACGGGATCGAACCGCCGACCCTCTGCTTGTAAGGCAGATGCTCTCCCAGCTGAGCTAATCCTCCATTTTATTGCCTGGCGACGTCCTACTCTCACAGGGACTCGCGTCCCAACTACCATCGGCGCTGAAGAGCTTAACTTCCGTGTTCGGAATGGGAACGGGTGTGGCCTCTTCGCCATCGTCACCAGACGATTTTGTCAGCGACATTTATTATTATATCGTATTTCTGACATTTTTCAAGAGAAATTTCAAAGAAATTTTATCTTTTTTTCGTTCTCTCAAAACTGGATAATGTAAGTTTGGCAAGTATGCTTGATTCATTTGGTTAAGTCCTCGAACGATTAGTATCCGTCAGCTCCATGTGTCACCACACTTCCACCTCGGACCTATCAACCTGATCATCTTTCAGGGTTCTTACTAGCTTGCGCTATGGGAAATCTCATCTCGAGGGGGGCTTCATGCTTAGATGCTTTCAGCACTTATCCCGTCCGCACGTAGCTACCCAGCTATGCTCTTGGCAGAACAACTGGTACACCAGCGGTGCGTCCATCCCGGTCCTCTCGTACTAAGGACAGCTCCTCTCAAATTTCCTGCGCCCACGACGGATAGGGACCGAACTGTCTCACGACGTTCTGAACCCAGCTCGCGTACCGCTTTAATGGGCGAACAGCCCAACCCTTGGGACCGACTACAGCCCCAGGATGCGATGAGCCGACATCGAGGTGCCAAACCTCCCCGTCGATGTGGACTCTTGGGGGAGATAAGCCTGTTATCCCCGGGGTAGCTTTTATCCGTTGAGCGATGGCCCTTCCATGCGGAACCACCGGATCACTAAGCCCGACTTTCGTCCCTGCTCGACTTGTAGGTCTCGCAGTCAAGCTCCCTTGTGCCTTTACACTCTGCGAATGATTTCCAACCATTCTGAGGGAACCTTTGGGCGCCTCCGTTACTCTTTAGGAGGCGACCGCCCCAGTCAAACTGCCCACCTGACACTGTCTCCCACCCCGATCAGGGGTGCGGGTTAGAATGTCAATACAGCCAGGGTAGTATCCCACCGATGCCTCCACCGAAGCTGGCGCTCCGGCTTCAAAGGCTCCTACCTATCCTGTACAAGCTGTACCAAAATTCAATATCAGGCTGCAGTAAAGCTCCACGGGGTCTTTCCGTCCTGTCGCGGGTAACCTGCATCTTCACAGGTACTATAATTTCACCGAGTCTCTCGTTGAGACAGTGCCCAGATCGTTACGCCTTTCGTGCGGGTCGGAACTTACCCGACAAGGAATTTCGCTACCTTAGGACCGTTATAGTTACGGCCGCCGTTTACTGGGGCTTCAATTCGCACCTTCGCTTGCGCTAAGCGCTCCTCTTAACCTTCCAGCACCGGCAGGCGTCAGCCCCTATACTTCGCCTTGCGGCTTCGCAGAGACCTGTGTTTTTGCTAAACAGTCGCCTGGGCCTTTTCACTGCGGCTCTTCGAGGCTATAAACCTCTAATGAGCACCCCTTCTCCCGAAGTTACGGGGTCATTTTGCCGAGTTCCTTAACGAGAGTTCTCTCGATCACCTTAGGATTCTCTCCTCGCCTACCTGTGTCGGTTTGCGGTACGGGCACCTTCTTCCTCGCTAGAGGCTTTTCTTGGCAGTGTGGAATCAGGAACTTCGGTACTATAGTTCCCTCGCCATCACAGCTCAGCCTTATGTGATGAGCGGATTTGCCTGCTCATCGGCCTAACTGCTTGGACGCGCATATCCAACAGCGCGCTTACCCTATCCTACTGCGTCCCCCCATCACTCAAATGGAAGAGAGGTGGTACAGGAATATCAACCTGTTGTCCATCGCCTACGCCTTTCGGCCTCGGCTTAGGTCCCGACTAACCCTGAGCGGACGAGCCTTCCTCAGGAAACCTTAGGCATTCGGTGGAAGGGATTCTCACCCTTCTTTCGCTACTCATACCGGCATTCTCACTTCTAAGCGCTCCACATGTCCTTCCGGTCATGCTTCACAGCCCTTAGAACGCTCTCCTACCACGCATACCATACGGTATGCATCCACAGCTTCGGTGATACGTTTAGCCCCGGTACATTTTCGGCGCAGAGTCACTCGACCAGTGAGCTATTACGCACTCTTTAAATGGTGGCTGCTTCTAAGCCAACATCCTGGTTGTCTGGGCAACTCCACATCCTTTTCCACTTAACGTATACTTTGGGACCTTAGCTGGTGGTCTGGGCTGTTTCCCTTTTGACTACGGATCTTATCACTCGCAGTCTGACTCCCGAGTATAAGTCTTTGGCATTCGGAGTTTGTCTGAATTCGGTAACCCGATGAGGGCCCCTAGTCCAAACAGTGCTCTACCTCCAAGACTCTAAACTCGAGGCTAGCCCTAAAGCTATTTCGGAGAGAACCAGCTATCTCCAGGTTCGATTGGAATTTCTCCGCTACCCACACCTCATCCCCGCACTTTTCAACGTGCGTGGGTTCGGACCTCCATCCAGTGTTACCTGGACTTCATCCTGGACATGGGTAGATCACCTGGTTTCGGGTCTACGACCACATACTGCAAACGCCCTATTCAGACTCGCTTTCGCTGCGGCTCCGTCTCATCAACTTAACCTTGCATGGGATCGTAACTCGCCGGTTCATTCTACAAAAGGCACGCCATCACCCATAAAAGGGCTCTGACTACTTGTAGGCACACGGTTTCAGGATCTCTTTCACTCCCCTTCCGGGGTGCTTTTCACCTTTCCCTCACGGTACTGGTTCACTATCGGTCACTAGGGAGTATTTAGCCTTGGGAGATGGTCCTCCCGGATTCCGACGGGATTCCTCGTGTCCCGCCGTACTCAGGATCCACTCGGGAGGGAACGAAGTTTCGACTACAGGGTTGTTACCTTCTCTGACGGACCTTTCCAGGTCGCTTCATCTACCCCGTTCCTTTGTAACTCCACAATGAGTGTCCTACAACCCCAGATGGCAAGCCATCTGGTTTGGGCTGATTCCGTTTCGCTCGCCGCTACTCAGGAAATCGCATTTGCTTTCTCTTCCTCCGGGTACTTAGATGTTTCAGTTCCCCGGGTGTGCCTTCATACACCTATGAATTCAGTGTAAGATACTGCCCCATTACGGGCAGTGGGTTTCCCCATTCGGAAATCTCCGGATCAAAGCTTACTTACAGCTCCCCGAAGCATATCGGTGTTAGTCCCGTCCTTCATCGGCTCCTAGTGCCAAGGCATCCACCGTGCGCCCTTATTAACTTAACCGTTAAAAAACTCTTACTCGGTTTTTATTAAAACGCATTTACTTTGCCTTACATTACATTATCCAGTTTTCAAAGAACGATTATTGCGAAGGATTGCTCCTTCAAAACTAAACAAAACTACTGGCCAATAAGTCTATTTTCCTTAGAAAGGAGGTGATCCAGCCGCACCTTCCGATACGGCTACCTTGTTACGACTTCACCCCAATCATCTGTCCCACCTTCGGCGGCTGGCTCCCGTAAGGGTTACCCCACCGACTTCGGGTGTTACAAACTCTCGTGGTGTGACGGGCGGTGTGTACAAGGCCCGGGAACGTATTCACCGCGGCATGCTGATCCGCGATTACTAGCGATTCCAGCTTCATGCAGGCGAGTTGCAGCCTGCAATCCGAACTGAGAGTGGTTTTATGGGATTTGCTCGACCTCGCGGTTTTGCAGCCCTTTGTACCACCCATTGTAGCACGTGTGTAGCCCAGGTCATAAGGGGCATGATGATTTGACGTCATCCCCACCTTCCTCCGGTTTGTCACCGGCAGTCACCTTAGAGTGCCCAACTGAATGCTGGCAACTAAGATCAAGGGTTGCGCTCGTTGCGGGACTTAACCCAACATCTCACGACACGAGCTGACGACAACCATGCACCACCTGTCACTCTGTCCCCCGAAGGGGAACGCTCTGTCTCCAGAGTTATCAGAGGATGTCAAGACCTGGTAAGGTTCTTCGCGTTGCTTCGAATTAAACCACATGCTCCACCGCTTGTGCGGGCCCCCGTCAATTCCTTTGAGTTTCAACCTTGCGGTCGTACTCCCCAGGCGGAGTGCTTAATGCGTTAGCTGCAGCACTAAGGGGCGGAAACCCCCTAACACTTAGCACTCATCGTTTACGGCGTGGACTACCAGGGTATCTAATCCTGTTTGCTCCCCACGCTTTCGCGCCTCAGCGTCAGTTACAGACCAAAGAGTCGCCTTCGCCACTGGTGTTCCTCCACATCTCTACGCATTTCACCGCTACACGTGGAATTCCACTCTTCTCTTCTGCACTCAAGTCCCCCAGTTTCCAATGACCCTCCACGGTTGAGCCGTGGGCTTTCACATCAGACTTAAAGGACCGCCTGCGCGCGCTTTACGCCCAATAATTCCGGACAACGCTTGCCACCTACGTATTACCGCGGCTGCTGGCACGTAGTTAGCCGTGGCTTTCTGGTCAGGTACCGTCAAGGTACCGCCCTATTCGAACGGTACTTGTTCTTCCCTGACAACAGAGCTTTACGACCCGAAGGCCTTCTTCGCTCACGCGGCGTTGCTCCGTCAGACTTTCGTCCATTGCGGAAGATTCCCTACTGCTGCCTCCCGTAGGAGTCTGGGCCGTGTCTCAGTCCCAGTGTGGCCGATCACCCTCTCAGGTCGGCTACGCATCGTTGCCTTGGTGAGCCGTTACCTCACCAACTAGCTAATGCGCCGCGGGCCCATCCCTAAGTGTTAGCCGAAGCCAACTTTCCTTCTAACACCATGAGGTGTTAGAAACTATTCGGTATTAGCACCGGTTTCCCGGAGTTATCCCAATCTTAGGGGCAGGTTGCCCACGTGTTACTCACCCGTCCGCCGCTAATCATTGAGAGCAAGCTCCCTCAGATTCGCTCGACTTGCATGTATTAGGCACGCCGCCAGCGTTCGTCCTGAGCCAGGATCAAACTCTCCGAAAGATGTTTGATCTAGCTAAATTTTAAAGCAAATTGACGAGATTTTAAAAATCTCTTTTTTTAGACTTGCTTGGCGTTTCGTTTTGTTTAGTTTTCAAAGAACAATCTGTATGTCGTGTTAGCGACTTTTATATTATATCAAGATAACTTTTCTTTGTCAACAACTTTTTTAAAAGTTTTTTTGACTTATTTTAACTTGTTATCTCGTTCGCGTTAGCGACTTTTATAATATATCAGAATAACTTATTTTCGTCAACAACTTTTTTTAAAGTTTTTTTAACGAATGTTCAACGAAGTGAACGATAGTTAATATATCATGGACAACTATTAGGATGCAAGTACTTTTTTACTTTTTTTCGCTTTTTTATATTATTTCTACATAACATCATAAAAATCACATATATCCAATACATTGACATACAACTCTTCATTAAGATTAGCAGTGTTCGTTTGCCTAACCATCCTGATCACTAAGCACGCCCTTTAATGTTCATAAGAATAAATTCCTTCAACAATACACTAAAAATCGGAAAAAGTTCAACACCAATTATATTTAAAAAAAACAGAGACATCCTTCTTGGATGCCCTACAATGCAATTAATAGTTAACTTCGCTATTCTCTATTGCGTCTCTTCTTCTATTCATTAATATAAATAAAGATAACCCCACCAATACTAATGATGCACCAAACAATTGTATAGCCGATAGGCTTTCATTAAATAAAAAGTACGCCAATACTGCCGCACCTATTGGTTCAAATAATATAGCCATCGATATTTTTGTTGCACTAACCCATTCAATTGCCCAATTAAAAAGTGAATGCCCCAACAATGTAGGAATGATTGCAAGCAAGATAAATAGGTACCACTCTTTTTTAGGATAATCGAATAACTCCTGGCCGCTCCCCAATACATAGATCAATAATATAATTGCGCTAATACCGTATACAATAAAAGTGTAAGCAGTTAACCCCATTCTTTTACGTACCATTTGTCCAATCAAGAAATAAGCTGTTGCAAGAGCACAAGCTACTAAGGCAAGTACATCTCCGAACAAAGCTCCCTTATTATGCGAAAAATCGCTGGCACTAATCAATATACTGCCTGAAATCGCCACAATAATACTTACGACTCCACCGATAGATACTCGTTCCTTAAATAAAAAATAGGTACCTAAAAAAGCAAATATAGGCTGCATTGTGACTAGGACAGTTGAATTAGCCACTGAAGTATACCGAAGAGACTCAAACCAAAAAATAAAATGAAAAGCAAGAAACGCTCCGGCCGCTGCACATAATACCCAATCTTTTTTATTAATCCTTCCTATCTCTTTAACAGCCTCCCTACAAAAGTACGGAATTAGAATTAAACAGGAAAATAACATGCGGTAAAAAGCAATGACACCAGACTCGGCTTCCGAATAGCGAACAAGTATCGCTGAGAAGGATACAGCAATCACTCCTACAACAATGGCAAGATAAGGTTTAAAAAGTGACTGAGTCATATATTATTCCACCCTTTAACTGTAATTTAAACAAATAAATATTCATAATTCATAATTCTGGAACAGATCCGTCTCATATTCTATTCTATATAGAAGAACTTATAAAGGCAGGTTAGCAATATGGATTTCTCAATTGATATACAGATGATTATTAAATTATGCATATCAGCAGTATTAGGGCTTATCATAGGACTGGAACGGGAAATCAAAAGAAAACCTGTTGGTCTGAAAACATCTCTAGTAATCTCAATCGTTAGTTGTTTATTAACTATTGTCTCTATTGAATCTGCATATAATGCAAAAGGATCAGCATATGGAGTCACAGTAACAATGGATCCGCTCCGTCTTGCAGCCCAGATAGTATCCGGAATTGGTTTTATTGGAGCTGGCGTTATATTAAGGAGAGGCAATGACAGTATATCTGGTTTAACTACTGCAGCATTAATTTGGGGAGCAGGCGGAATAGGGATTACAGTAGGTGCAGGTTTTTATATGGAAGCAATAGCAGGTGTAGTTTTGTTAATCATCAGCGTTGAATTGCTGCCCATGTTATTTAATTATATTGGGCCAAAAAAGTTTAGAGAAAAAGAGTTAAACCTCCATTTAATTATTGCAGAAAAAGACAGTATAGCGCCAATTATAAATTTAATTGAACAAAAAGAGATTTCAATTAAGTCTGTTCGCATAAAAGATCTGACTAACAGTCATCAAATTCGTTTAAGAACCACAATAGACAGCAAAAGGCTAATTACAGATGTTTATTATTCCGTTTCTTCTATCGATGGAGTCATGAGCATTGAAATTGAAAATGCATAATCAATAGGAGCAGGAAAGAAGCATAGGCAGTTTCTTTCCTACTCATTTTTACCCTGCATTATAGCTTGGTTAAGTTAGAAGATTCAGCAAAAATACTTCATACAAGATTGACATTCGTATTAAATTAGTTAAAATAAGGTTGTACATAATTTTATTACTTATTATGGGGCTATAGTTCAGCGGGAGAATGCTTCGCTGGCAGCGAAGAGGTCAGGGGTTCGAATCCCCTTAGCTCCATACCGGAAAACCCTTGTGTAGCAAGGGTTTTTTCTTTTTTTACAGGAGACATCTATGCAAAGAATCGGTTGAGTTGCACAACTAGTGCACAATTTGTTAACTAGGCGTTTGACCTTAGAACTTCAAAGATGACCTCCATAACAATTATGAGTGAAGATGTACTACTGTATAGTTAGAATTTATTAAGTTATTTTCTATTACAGCCATAATGATCAGCGAGTACATTTCCATTCCCCCCAAATAACATAAAAAACAATTAATAATGATTTGTTAAGGAGCTACAGTCGTTGCTCCTTTTTCTTCTGCTTGAAAGAAGGTTTCTGAGAGTCAAATTCAGAATACAGGTTTTAACTCCTAAGACTTTCTAAGCACTTAAAAAAAGACCTTAATTTAAGTTAAGGTCTAAAATTACATATCCATATCCTCATTTATAAATAATTCATCTACTGTTGTATCTAATACAGCAGCTATACTAAAAGCCAATTGTAATGTAGGGTCATATTTATCGTTTTCAATCGCATTTATCGTTTGTCGTGATACATTGCAAAGTTTAGCAAGTTCTTCTTGAGATAGCTTTGCTGATTTTCTTAATTCTCTAATATGATTTTTCAACTTAACCACCATATTTCTTTTTGCAAAATAGTAGTGAGATTAAATACACTAAAGAAATACCTATAAGAGCAGTAAATGGATTTATGCCTTCGTAAGTGTTGTCTGTCCAGAAAGTTACATAAATAGATTCAACAAGATTAATCAATAAATATCCAATAACACCTGCAAATGCAAACGACTGAGCTTTCATCTTAATAAAATCTTTTCTTTCATCACCCAGTTGAGGTAATGACACAAGAGTAACGATGATGAGTAAAACACAAATTGCTAAAATCACAAACAACAGCAAGATAGCTAACCAATCCATTAATGACAGCTCCTTTGAAAATGTAAAAACCTTTTGACATTTTCATTGTATCCATACTCATCATAAATGTCAAAAAGTTTTTACATATCGGACTTCTAAATAATATAGATTATTCAAAGGCAGTGATCTAATGTATCTCAATTCTATAGGTTAACTCCCTGCTATCATCATCACTCTTGCAGTTGTGTTAAAATCAAATCCACTATCTCGGTATGTGTTAAATGACCTGTTACTTTCACTTCATTTTCCACTTCCAAATAATCATTTGGGGTCCACCATTTTCGTAAAGCATCTACACCGAACTCTTCCTTTTTATCACGTGAGAGATGACGTTTTACCGTTTCTTCGAATGACAAGTCAAAATAATAGATATATGCCTTTCCGCCATAGAACTGGATTAAGTCATTTAGCATTTGACCATAGCGACTTTTATTCAGAATTCCTTCAACAATGGTGTGTTCACATCTCCCTTTCCCATACTCAGCAATTTGACGAATCAAATCAATCGAAAGATTCCCTTCTCTATCCTCGACCTTCAACATCTCACGCCGAACATTATCTTGAGAAACTAACAGGGTACCTTTTCCTAACTGATCTTGAATGCTTTTAGCAATGGTTGTTTTTCCACTTCCGGAGTTTCCTCTTAGAATAATTAAGTTTGATTCCATCGATCCCATTCCCTATTATGTTTTTTATTTCTCTATAAGCCTCTTATGAAAATAATAATTCGGTATGATTAATCATTTTCCTTTTTATCATCTAAGTAAAAAAGTCGCCTCCTATAAATTAGGAAAGCGACTTTATGTCTCTACTGCTTAAACGGTCTTTTAAATTTAGATCAAAATCCTTACTTAAGTGAATATGTATAGTCTTTAGATACTCTGAACGAAGCTCACTATTAAATAAACAGCAATACAAACCACAATACTTTGTAAGTAAAGGCCTGCTTCCTTCTTTGCAGATTCATCTTTACTATTTTGATTTTTCACGGAACGTACGGAACCATAAAGAATACCTGCAATAACAGCAATTATTAAGGGAACTGTATTCATAGCATCTGCCTCCTTTGTGATTATTCTAACATAGAAGTTTTTCTTATATTATCTATAATGCTTTTGTGTATCAAATCTATTTACTATCCATAAAATAAGTATTACATTAGTTAATTTACCAAAATCTTCAGTATATATTTTTCGGTGAATATTTAGATACTACCTATTAAATTTGTTACGTTAATAAAAGATTAATTACATCTCAGGGGGTTCATAATGAAAAGTGGTAAACTGCTCTTTCTATTAGTATTGAGTATTATGCTGGTTGCTTGCTCATCAAAGGATGAGGAAAATAAAAATTCCGATAATGTGGATGTCAATAAGGGAATGGTAAATGTTGAAGTGACATTACCTGCATCATTTTTTGAAGACACAGATATGGTGAAACTAAAGAAAGAGGCTAAAGAGGACGGGGTAAAAGAAGTAATTGTAAATGATGATGGATCGGTTACATATAAAATGTCCAAATCTAAGCATAAGGAAATGCTGAAAGAGATGGGAGATACAATAGACACTTCCATTAAAGAAATAGAAGCCGATGAAGACTTTCCTTCAATTAAAAAGATAGAACACAATAAATCATTTACAGAGTATACGATTAAAATGGATCAGGAGCTTTATGAAAACAGCAGTATGGACGGATTTGCCTTCTTCAATTTAGCTTATCAATCACTGTACTATCAATTATTTAATGGTGTAAATGAAGATGATTATAAGGTTACCTTCCAGCTAAAGAACGAAGAAACCTCCAAAACATTTGATACCATCGTTTATCCGGATGATATCCAAACAGATGAGAATAAAACAGAAGAGAATAAGTAAGCCAATTTTAAGCTGTCTTCCCGATGAAGGCAGCTCTTTTCATGAATGAATAGTATTTCCACTATACAAATTCTGCTTTTCGTAAAACAATTCAATTGGTTCCCTCTCTTATACTATTTCCTCTTCGGAGCAATTTATTTTAAAAAAATTTCATCTCGATAAAACACCGAGAATCTTCAGTTAAGGGGAGATAATAACTTATTTTTAAAGAAGGTATAAATAGCCTTTCCCCAGATTTGAATACAATTGATTAATTATCTTTCTTCACTTTTATGACCTACTGCTTGCTCTTCCATAAGCTTTTTATAGAAAATCAGTGTTGTATTCTCATTTAATTTTCGGAGTTCACCGGTATTTATATAACCCATTTTTTCATATAGATGACAATTCCGTTCTTCTTCTTTTATCGTGGCCAGTTCCCAGCTTTTTGCTTTGCAATAATAATCTTCAATGATTTTTATTGTTTCCTGTGCAATTCCCATCCCCTGATATTCAGGTAAAATGAACATGGGACTGATTTTATATTCTTCGGTCCCCTCTCTCCACAGAATATTAATGGCTCCAACTAGCTGTTTATTGAACATAATTTTATAAAATACACCATTAGGATTGTTTAATCGTAGGATCAGCCGATCTACTTTTTCATTTGCAGGATTCGTATCGTAATCCTTATATTTTTCTAATAAAGGCATGAACGATTTGCGTTGGATGGCAAATAAAGCTGCTGCATCCTTTTCATCTGCCTTGAGCAATTCAATACTCAAATTATCACTCTCCACTTGCTTCTAATTATTTAGATATGTATCCTGCCACGCTCTTTTCCTACGCCCTTTGTCTCAGCAAAAACGCACTTCTTCATTTATTTCGAATACGATGATAAAAAAACGGAAGGGACTGTAAGAATGGAATCTGAAAATGACTTAAATATATTGGATTTCGCCCTCCCGCTGCTGGATATTATTGTGATTATGCTGACAGACGAACATCCTGTAAACGGGGTCATCCTTTTAGTGCTATTAAAAGCCGTAACAAACGATCCTTTAATGGAAATATTGTTTATGATATTAGCCATTGTTCTATGGGCTGCCCGACAGAGTGAAGAAGATTGAACTGTTTTTTAATATAAGACAGGCTATCTTGATTCCCACGTTCATCATAGGCTTAAATAACAAAATAATATTCTTGACTGCAAACTTGAAAAAGGCGCTATGTTGTTTAGCCCTTTTTCTTCATATTTAGGTAACATGGTTATGCAGTAATACTACTACACTTTTATAAATATGGGATGGCGTTGATCGGCATGATTATCTAGCCCAAAATGGAACAGATGAAATAAAAACACGGATTTTATTAAATCTAAGTGTTTTTTGAACATATTATAGGAGTATCATATAGTGAAACGACCGACTGCCTCTCACAATTGTTACATACTTTCCGATTTTATTTTCTTGGTGGTAGGGTTTATATAGGATTTATAGGATTTCCAGTAAACAAAAGCAACAAGAATAGATCCGCCTATGGCATTCCCCAAAAAGACAGGTACAAAGTTATTAAAATAATCCATCCAGGTAAAATAACCTTCAAATATTGCTGCCGGAATCACAAACATATTCGCTACTACGTGCTGAAAGCCAATTGCTACAAATGCCATGATTGGAAACCATATCCCTGCTATTTTTCCTGCGATATCGTTTGCACTGTATGAAAGCCAAACACCTAATGCCACAAGCCAGTTACAACCAACACCTGAAATAAGAGCCGGCCAAAAATCAACATCTATTTTATGAGCAGCCACGTCCACCGTTTTTTCGAGAAAGACACCGCTGGCTGTAAACTCTCCTAAGTGGCCAAAGAAATAAGCTACAAAAATAGCACCTGCGAAGTTGCTAATCGTAATCCAAAACCAATTGTGAACTAATCGTGAGAAAGGAATCCGTTTGGCAAGCCAGGCCATTGGCACTGCCATCATATTACCAGTCAATAATTCTCCGCCTGCAATTAAAATTAAAATAAGTCCAAGTGGGAAAACAGATGCACCAATAAATGTTCCAAAGGTCCCCCAGTCTTCAGGCAAGCTTGCGGTTACTCGGATATATAGTAAATAACCCACAGATATATAAGCACCGCCCAAAAATCCCAATAGTAATAAATTTGTTAAAGGTAAACTGGTCTTCTTCACACCTGCTTCTACTGCTGCTATGGCAATTTCCTGTGGAGTTTTGAAACTCATGTATGTTCTCTCCAATCTATGTAATACGTCTTCCACATCATCATATGGAAATAATTATCAATCTATCCAAGTTTATTATATTCGTATTTTAGAAATGCTTAAAGAGAACATTTTATGAATAATTCAAATTCTAATGATGTTAACTAAAAAATCCCCTCCGTTTTTTACAGATGGGGATTTAATTTATATCATTTTTTTATGTTCTTTTAATTCTTCATCAATCATGGAATCGAGTTTTATAATACTGGCTTTCGCTCTTTCATACTCAATCTTCCGATAATGGTGAAGGCCGCCTTCCTCTTCATCTTTTTCATCTGCCCATTTAACAATCTGTTGAAGAGGTGTTCTAACAATATCATTTGAAGGTAAAAAGGAATCTGTATGAAATAAAATTGCGAGGGAGATCGTTTTCGCCTGAACCGGATTTTCACCAAGCCTTATTAATAATTTATGCGCTCTTTCAGCGCCCTTAATTGGATGTATATCGTTCTTTCTATATAAATCATAATCCCATTTACCATTACGGTACCAAGTAAAATGTCCAATGTCATGGAGCAGACCTGCTTTTGCTGCAGAATCGACATCGATATTCTGTTCTTTCGCTAAATGAAAGGCATGGTAAGCAACGGCAATTGCATGTGCCAATCCAGAACGATTTAAATATTTTTGAGCAATGCGATGCTCAAATATATCAAGTAAAGTTACTTCTCTCATAAGGTCTCCCTCCCTGGTTATTTTTGTATATTTATAGAGATAAATATATATTTTTGTGCATTATAGCATGGATACTTCACTGTTTAAAAGGAATTTATTATTCTATAAAATTATCTTGTTTCTGTACTTTTAAACGAAATTTTACAATCAGCCTTCCTTTACACCCTTATTCGCATTCATTCTTTTGCACTTTATGGCTAGTATTATCGCTAATCTTGGAAAACCGTGGCAGCTTGTCAAGATATTAACATGGACCAAGTTATTATTCATTATTGTATGTTCATGCCCTGTCTTTAAAAACGGCAAAATTCGTAGTTGGGCAGATACTAGTTTAGAAAAAACATAAGTATTTCCGAAAAACTCCCACACAAAAATATCCAGGTTGACTTGTTTATCATCATCTAAAAAGGGAATTTTGTGAATACAGGAGGAGGAGTACAAATGAATCAGTATCAAACTTTTTTCTTCGAGGATGATGGTAGGATACCTAATAATCCAAACTTACCAGTCATTCTATATAATCAAGCTGTAGACAGCCCTGAATCCACTATGGAAAGCCTATTTAATGAAAATCAATGGCTAAATAGTTGGACAAATGGGGTATTTGACTATCATCATTATCACAGTAATTCTCATGAGGTACTAGGGGTTATTAGAGGTGAAGCCACCCTTATGATTGGCGGTGAAACAGGAAGGAAGATTCATGTTCAGTCAGGTGATGTGATTATTCTTCCAGCCGGAACCGGCCATAAACGCCTTAGAGCCAGCTCTGACTTTTCTGTCGTTGGAGCTTATCCAAATGGGATGGACTATAACACTAAATACGGGAAAGAAAATGAACGTCCTGAAGTATTAGAGGAAATTAGCAAGGTTCCCATCCCAAAGACTGATCCTATTAACGGTAAGGATGGTCCTCTGATAAAAGAGTGGCAGGTATAATTTCAAAAGAAGATATGCATGTTATACCGTTTGATAAAGTAGTGTGACTTTAAATTGTTCAGCGATTAATCTCCTGATTTTTTAGCGTTCTGCAAAACAATATTTTACTGTCTTTCAAAATGTTTCAAAGACTATTAATAGGGAATAAAGAACTTACTAAAATGAATATATAGGGGAATTATTATATGCCGGATACAAAAACAAATTTAAGTTTATTAGAAAAACAAGATATGACCAATCCACAAATCGTACCACAATGGGTAACAGAAGAATACCAAACATTTCATAACATTGTTACAAACCCAACATTTCCATGTTACTTTGGTATGAAAGCAGAAAATAAAGGAGAACTCCGTTATGCGTATATGACTCATAATGATTGGTCCTCTCTTCCAAAAGCAGTAGAAAGCTTTCTTGAACTATTTAAGAATCCACCTCATATAAGACACGGTTTATTTGTTTTTGTTGAACCTGAAAAAGAGGAACGCGATATCCCTTACTATAGAGATTATTTTTGGAGAATCCTACAGTATTTACACGAGCATGATCCGAAGCTTTGGCCTGAGGATAAACCGAAGGATCCTGAACATTTCCTTTGGGACTTTCACTTTGCCGGTGAACCATTCTTTATCTTCGGCAATTGCCCTGCCTACAAGCAACGGAAAACCCGTGACCTCGGTAATAGTTTAGTTCTTGGCTTTCAACCGCGAATGATTTTTGAAGGACTTGAAGGGACTGAAAAAGGCGGAATCATGTCCAGAGAGAAAGTTCGTGAACGAGTAGAGAAATGGGATCAGCTCCCTAAGCATCCGGATATCAGTCATTATGGGGATCAAAACCATAATGAATGGAAGCAATACTTTATCGGTGATGATATAGAACCAATCGCTGGGAAATGTCCATTTCACCATAAAGATTCATAATCATATAAAAAAGAAGCTGATCATTGAATCAGCTTCTTTTTTATAGAGTGGGAGCTTGTACGCCTTCAAGATTCGATACATTATTTAATAATCTGCTGAACCCGTCCTACCTGGCCATCCGTTAACCGTACTTTAATTCCATTCCTCTTGCCAAAAAAATCGCCACAAACCCTTATATATCAATGTTTGTAGCGATTTTCGAAAAATTGTTTAGTTTGCATAATACCAATTTCAACGCATTAACCCATTCCAGCCGATCCGTTTTACTGGATATTAAACCGAAGTAATGCCAACATGCATGGGAGAAAATTAGAATCCCGGGATAAAGCGATTATCCCGGGATTCTTTACATCCACTCATCATACATTTGCTTTTGGGCTTCGTTATATAAACGTGTATAAATTTGAGTATTCCTTGGTTCTTCATGCCCTAGTAACACTTGAATGTTTGTTAAAGGCATCCCTTTCATGGCTAGGTGGGCAGCAAATGTATGTCGTATTATATGAGGAGATACATAAAAATCAAGTGTTTTACTGTACTTTCTGAAGAAATGTTGAATACCATAACCGTTTGTTGGCCCAGTCTCT
Source organism: Pradoshia sp. D12 (assembly GCF_008935075.1). Taxonomy (NCBI): domain Bacteria; kingdom Bacillati; phylum Bacillota; class Bacilli; order Caryophanales; family Bacillaceae; genus Pradoshia; species Pradoshia sp. D12. The sequence goes on from NZ_CP044545.1 coordinate 3,313,555, forward strand.
GCATGGTTTAAAAATATGAAAGGTATGTCATCCTGTCTATTTTTTAAATATGCATTCAAATACTCCTCACATTCTTTCGTAAAAAGGACGATTCGCTCTCTCTTTCCTTTTCCTTTTTTAATCTGAATAGATCGCTCAGACCAACTAATATCTTCCTTCTTTATCATACACAACTCGCTTACACGAACACCGGTTGCATATAAAACCTCAACTACTGCTTGCTCCTTCAATTTTCCTGAAACATGTTGCCTTAATTGTGTTAATTGCATCCTTGTTAGGTAACGAGGAAGCTCTTCTGGTATTTTTGGTGCCGGAATAGATTGAATGGGATTATTAATTTTGATTAACATTGCCCTTAGTAGCAGTTATTGGATTATTGGTGTATTTATCGCTAATACTCTTTCAATTGCTATGACGACTTCATGGAAGTCACTCTCGAAAGATAATAAGGAGATGATAGGGATGACAATGATAACTATTTTTACCCTGCTAATAACCTTTGCGGCTTCCGAGGAGTTAGTTTAATTGGTAAAACGGTTGATATAGGAACCGAGGTTATTAGCAAAACATAATGAATTTAGAGGCATTATTAGGTTCATCTCCATTAAGAGAGATGGGCCGTTTTTTTACGTCTTATTTGGTCTTCAGCTATCGGGGGCGTTAATCAAGGAGGATGTGTATACACTTTTGAACAAAAAAAAGGGGGAATCCCCCTTTTCACAATTGTTACGGTCTTTATAAGTGTTTTACCATTTATTATCAACCCATTTGAAACCATTATATTCAAGGTTAGCTACATTTGTATAAGCATATGGCAAAATTCTACTAGGTATTCCATATACTCTTGCTGTTGAGTTATAAGCTTTATAACTTTTCCCGGCTTTATAGTAACTATACCAAACTAGTTCGCTACAATAAGTCGAGCTGATGTTAGTTACTCCTGATGTTAGACTATATGGGATTTTTTTATCTTTGAAGTATGTTTTTGCTTTATTTGCAGCCTTTTGGCCTAATGTACTAGAATTTGGTCTAACAACTTTTGATCCTTTTTCATAACGTTCATGCCATTTTGATTCAGAAATAACCCTTGGATACGGTTCTGATTTCCAACCAGAAGTATGTAAAATGTTTGTTGAATCAATATATATCCCTATATGTCCTGTTATGCCACTTGCACTAGTATCACGAGTTATTATTATGTCTCCCGGTTTGTTATTTATTGCTGCTTTTGTTGATGTTAATTGAGTGCTGAAGATAAAAAATGTTACTAATAAAAATGCAAATGCTGTTTTGTAAAATTTACGCATCAAAAATCCCCCTTATATGTTATAGTTAAATTATACACTATTTGGAAAATAATAAATACAAAATTTTTCAAAAATAGAAAAAAGACCCATTTTTATGTCGTGATTGTGAAATAAAGGAAAATGGATGATGTTAAAATCGGTCTTTATTATTGTGAAAGGGAGCTTTGTATGAAGAGGTTAAAGAAGTTAGGGATTACTTTATTAATTCTAGTTAGTTTAATTGGTAGCATATTTCTTTATATTAGTTTTAAAAAAAATAGTTTAGAAAATGATGTAATAGAATATTTAATAGAAGAAAAGAACCTTAGTAAAGATGATATTATTTATAGAGAATCATTTATTTCCAATCTTAGTGGGGACAAAAATTTTATGGTTAGTATAAAAATAAAAGATGATAATAAATCTTACTTTTACTACAAAACTGATGGAAAAATTATTTTAGAATCTTATACTGAAAATGGAGTAGAATATTAGGAGAATCTCCCTTTTTACATACGGTTAATTCCGAACATTTCAGCTAACTACCAGCTGAAAAACGGAGCAGTTTAGCGGAATAAAGAAAGATTCTTATGGAAGTATAGGGGGCAGCATTCCTTTACTAAATGGAAGTGTAGTTCTAGTTTGTGAAGAAACGTACTTAAACTAATGGGGGCTTTAGTTGAAGAAGCGGTACATCCACCAATATTCTGAGGTAGATATTCTCAAACTTAATATAAAATATTTAATCCTAATGAAAAAGCGACGTAGTTAAAACTACGTCGCTTTTTCATGGACATACTAATGGATCTCTAATAACTCTAGCTATTATTTTATCCTTTTCACTTAAAATTATTCATATTTAGGTAACCAATACTCTCCAATCATTTAGCATTTAATAAACAATAGTCTAATCAATTACTGTAAATATAAGAATAATCTATATATTTTAAAAGGAAATCCTAAATGAATCTTGATTCCATTAGCCACTGGTATTTCCAGATTCCCCTATTATCTAATGATATTTTGAACCCGTCCTACCTGACCATCCGTTAACCGTACCTTAATGCCATGCGGATGTGTTGCTGAATTGGTTAAAATATCTTTAACGATACCGCGAGTTAATGCACCTGAGCGCTGGTCTTTTTTTAACACGATATCGACTTCCAGTCCTGCTCGTATATCACTACGATTCTTTCCATTGTTCATTTTTCTAACCTCCCTTATTTATCTCGATCCATAAATACATTCATTGAGCATAACGTAATCTATCCACTAATGGTATAATGGACAAATAGTAAAATCCACTTTTTTGGAGGCAATATGTTAACTTTTGAAGAAAAAATTGCAATTATAGAGTCCTTTAAGGAACTCGAACGTAAAAATGTTTCACTTGGGCGTATCAACTATCAATATCCTGAAAGCAAATTAGATAAATCGAATGTTGTTTATCACCTGCATCCAAACGGTAATGGTTTCGTTTATGCAGAAGGCATTCCTGGGTACCGTGTGGGTCAAAAGGGATTGGTGAATATCAAGGATTTTTCCGCTGAGCAATTAGAAACTATCATAGCTAAATCCATAGAGCTTCTATCTACTGATCCTTATGAAGATTATGCTGGCGATATAGCAGGTGAAGAAGAAATCTGGAGGAATAACGAAGGACATACTCTTACCGTTATAGCAGAAGAGGATATGTGGAATGTATATGCTGGCTTAAACCTAGATGGCACATTCCCATCCTACAATGAAGCAAAATCTTATTTAATGGAAGAAGGATTCCATAAAGTAAAGTAAACGAACCTAACAGCCCGTTGGTAATCCATAATCCAATGGGCTGTTCCTATTTAATCCAACAAATAAACGGACCATGCAGACACTATCTAATTTATTTACCTGAAAACTCTGCCTTTCGCTTCATAAAGAAGGCACTGATTCCCTCCATCGCATCCTCCGAACGGGCTATTTTCAGCATATTCTCTAGTTCAATTGAGATTCCATCTTCTAAGGAAACTTCTGTACCTCTCCCCACAGAATCAAGGATCCCTTTAAGCGCAAGCGGCGGCCCTTCAGCTAAATTGGCTGCAATCGCTAAAGTTTCATACTTCAGCATTTTAGCAGGCACAACTTTGTTGATTAAACCATACTCCAATGCTTTTATCGCCGAAATTTTTTCACCACTTAAGATTAATTCAAGAGCCCGCCTGCGGCCAATCAATCTTGGCAGCCGTTGGGTCCCCCCATAGCCAGGCATAATTCCGAGCTTTATTTCTGGAAGAGCAAACTCTGCTGTGTCTGCAGCTATTACCAAGTGGCAAGCCATTTGCAATTCATTCCCACCACCCAGCGCACGACCGTTTATGCTTGCAATGATAGGTTTAGAGAAAGACTCAATTCGGTTAAATAGATCATGCATCCCTTGAATCGTTGCCCTCGCTTTTTCCGGATCCGCTAAATCTGCAAATTCATTTACATCTGCACCAGCTGAAAAAGATTTTTCTCCTGCTCCGGTTATTATAATAGCTCTAATTGTATGATTGTTTTCGATATCATCCAAATAGGTGCCAATCTCATATAATGTATCTCTGCTCAATGTATTTAGGGGAGGTCGATTGATCGTAATGATTGCCACCCTATCTGTTACTTCCAACAAACAATTTTGCCCCATTACCCTACCTCCCTTTCCAGTATTACGGCAATTGCCTGACCAAAACCGATACACATGGTTGCAAGTCCGAATCTTCCGTTTGTTCTTTCCAATTCATTAAGTAAAGTAGCTATAAGACGAGCTCCGCTTGCGCCCAGAGGATGGCCCAATGCGATCGCTCCTCCATTCGGATTTACTTTATCCATGTCTGGTTTCAGCTCTTTCGCCCATGCTAATACAACTGAAGCAAAGGCTTCATTCACTTCAAAAATATCGATATCATCCATGGAAAGACCTGCCTTATCCAATACCTTTTGTGTTGCCGGGATAATAGCACCGGTAACAAGAGCTACTTTTCCTTCCAGTGAAAATGACATACTAATTAATCTCCTTTCGATTTAGGCAATGACAGGCCAACTGCTACTTCATTAGCAGCTACCTCGATCTCTGCATATGCGTCTTCTTCATACATTTGTTCAATAACTTCTTTATACTTTTCTTCTATTTCTTTAAAACGTACCTTTAAGGACGGAGTCATCTCCCCACCCTCCACAGTCCATTCTTTCGTTACAATGATTAGTTTTTTGGGCTGTTCATAGCGTGCGAATTTATGAGTATTGGATTTTACTTCTCTCGTAATCAATTCCTGTACTTTTTTATTCGTAACCAACTCATTGACAGAACCACGAATGCCCTTCCTTTTGCACCAGCTCTTAAGATTTTCATAATTTAGAGTTAATAAGACGATTACATACTTCTGATTTTGTCCAACCAAAACGGCATTTTCTATATAAATACTTTGGTGAAGTGCATTTTCCACAGGCTGTGGAGCCACATTTATCCCCGAAGTAAGTACTATAATCCGCTTCTTTCGATCCACAATTCTTAAGAAGCCATCTTCATCAAACTCGCCTATATCGCCAGTCTTGAACCACCCATTTTCAAAGTGTTCCTTGGTAGCCTCTTCATCATGATAGTAACCTTTCATGATACTTGGGCCTTTAACAAGTACCTCACCATCATCTGAGATATGGACGTCCAGGTTCGGCAATGGTTTTCCTACTGTTCCAACTTTGGTTCTGGAAAACGGATTTACGCAGATAACGGGGGAGGTTTCTGTCAGGCCATATCCTTCAAGGACCGGAAGATCAACACTCCAGAAAAACTTCCCGATTTCTGGATTTAAAGCTCCTCCGCCTGATATAAAGCCTCTGATTCTTCCACCCAATTGTTTTTTTACTTTTTGGTAGACAAGTTTATCAGCTATTTTCCACTTTCTCCTAAACTCTTTCGGTAGTTCACTTTTACGAACCATTACATCTGTAGCACTGGATAAATAATATTTATATCTTGTATTTCCGACTTTAAGTGCCCAGTCAAAAATTTTTCTGCGAATAGGGGTACCGGATTCGACCATCTTTTGAGCCTGGGCATATACTTTTTCAAATAACAATGGGACACTGACTAGGATGGTAGGTTGTACTTCTAGAAGGTTTTGTTGTACGGTATCAATATTTTCTGCATAAGCAATTGTTGCACCAACTGACAAAGGAAAAAATTGACCTGCCATACGTTCAAATATGTGGGATAGTGGTAAGTGGGATAACATGATGTCGTCAGGCCGGGCTTCCAACACCCAAAATTGAACGCCTTCAACATTTGATAAAATATTTCCATGCGTTAACATTGCACCTTTTGGATAACCAGTTGTTCCCGAGGTATGAATAATCGTTGCTAAATCATCTCTTGTTATTGCCTGGAACTCATCTTCCCAGTTAAATAAAGGATGTTTTTCACCTGCTGACATTAATTGTTCCATTGTCAGCATATCTTCTTTCTTTTCTGCTAAGGAATCACCGGGATAAAAGATAATCAGTTTATCGAGAGTAGAATTAGCAAGAATCTTTTGCAGTTGCTTTTGATTTTCTACAAAAAGAAACTTACAGTCTGCATTACTGAGAATGTAAGAAATCTGATCAGATGGTAAAGTTGAATGGATTGGCACACTGACTGCACCCAAACTCATAATCGCTATATCGCTTATAGCCCAGTAAGGATTATTATCAGATAATATGGCTACATGATCACCAAAGCCAACCCCATAATGTGCCAGTCCGGCAGCCGTTTGTGAAACCTGTATCCAAAAATCCCTGTATGTGATCCCCTTATATTCACCTGCTACTTTAACCAAAAAACCATTCTTTTGTGAATTTTTTTCGGCTGTTCTCCAAACCATCTCTACCAAATTTGCAGGTTTCATAAAACACCTCCCTTAGGCCTACACGTCGCAGGGTCACGAAGACGTTGCCACACGATGTGGCGTTTTTAGTCTTTGGTCCACCTTACATGGTCTCCGTTTTTAGCGAGATCTAGCTTCCGTGGCTAAAAGCTCGGACATAAGCATAGCCTCTGCGGGGAAAGTTCATCCCCTACGAGCCTCTGTCTTATGCTCCTCGCTTTTGAGCAAGCCACTCCAGCCTTTCTTGAGATCTAGCTTCGGCTCCTAGCTCCTCGATTCATAAGTGTAGCCACTGCTGGAGGGAGAACACCTCCCTACGTGACTCCTCTTATGCTTGTCGGAGCTGAACAGTCGCCGCAGCCTTTCTTATAAATATTCCTTTACGTTATATTGTTTCAGTATTCCTTCTAGTTTGATTGCTTTTCCGATGTCGCCTTTGATTTTTAGTTTGCCGGACATGAAGGCTACGGTTCCGTTTAGTTTGCCGAGAAGGAATTGGCGGAAGTTTTCGACAGACATGGTGAGTGTACAATCCGCTGGTGTTTCTTCTCCTTCGACTACCTCTGCCTGACCATCGTGTATATTAAGCTGATAGATTCCTTCTTCGGAACCGGTGATTGTGAATTGATAGCGTGTCGTAATTCCTTGAATTGGCTGAGGATCGTTTTTAAGTGCTTCCTCAATTTTTTCAAAAGACTCTCTTAATGTATAATCTTCAATTGCTTTTCCCATTTTAAAATTCCTCCCTTTATTATTAAAGGATTTTTTTGATTTTTCAGTTTTATTTAGATGCAGCATTTTTGTCCTGTCGTTTCACCACCTCCCGAACGTATTTATAAAATCATTACACACGAAGACCATATGGTTCATACAGATGACGCGCAATAATTAATTGCTGAATTTGATTAGTCCCTTCAAAAATGTCATAAATTTTTGCGTCACGATATAATTTCTCGACTAGATGTCCCTCAAGACCATATGGACCGAGTATTTCCTGACAGGCTGAAGTAACCTCCAAAGCAATCTTTCCACCATAGGCCTTACACATGGCTGCTTCTTTTGCATTCGCTTTTCCCAAATCTGCTTTCCAGGCAGCTTCCCAGGTTAACAGACGAGCTCCCTGAATTTTTTGCTGCATCTCTGAGAAGAGTCTCAGGGCTTGATGATAATGATTGCCGTGCTGAGGATATTCTCTTTTTACAAAATCCAATGTATATTCATAGGACGCTCTTGCAATTCCGGTAGCCATGGCTGCTATTATGGGTCTTGTGTTGTCGAATGTTTTCATAGCAACCCTGAAGCCACCTGATCCATTCGCTTTATTGACATAGGCCTCTTCTCCACCTAAAAGGTTTTCATCCGGAACAAAGCAATCCTCAAACACAAGTTCTGCTGTTTCAGAAGCACGAAGACCCATTTTTTCCGCCAATCTCGAGCATGAGAAGCCGGGTGTACCTTTTTCTATAACAAATGCCCGGTGACCAGCCCTACCTAAATTGCGGTCTACCGTAGCAAATACAACAACCCAGGAAGCTCTTTTGCCATTTGTAATAAATATCTTCTGCCCGTTTATCACATAACCGCCGTCCACTTTAACAGCTGTCGTCTGTAAACCGGATACATCAGAACCTGCCTCTGGTTCAGTCAAAGCATATGCTCCCCACTTCGGTTTCTCATCTCTGGAGAAAATGGATAAAAAACGTTCCTTTTGTTCCGGTGTGCCGCTATGCTGAACAGGCGGACCTCCAAGCCCTGGCCCGGGTAGCGTCAAGGCAATCGCGCAATCTCCCCAGCCTAATTCCTCAGAGGCAATGACTCCCAATCGATTTCCTTGGCGCTCCTTCGCTTTTTTAAAATCTTTTTTCTTTTTATCATCATTGGACTCTCCAAAAGAAGACATGCTTAAAGAAATTCCGAGTAGATTTACTTTATCCAGCCAATCATCCGGTACTTTCTTTAATTGATCGGCAATCATGGATACCGGTCGCATTTCATTTTCAGCAAACCAATGGACCACTTCCTTAACTTGACTTTGATGTGGCGTCAACTCGTATGTGATCATTACTCATCCCCCTCTCCTTACCATACATGATCCAGTTTCCTGCCCTGATTTCTAAATCGCCCTCTTGTTCAAACCAACCGACTTGTGCCTGAGCGTCCCTCATCCACTTCTCAACAGGATGGTCCTGAACATATCCATGCCCACCAAGGAGCTGTACAGCTGAATCTGTTACATATCGAAGCGATTGATGGGCTTTTTTAAGTGCCTGGATACTGTGGAAAACAGCATCAGTTTCACCTTCATCAATTTGTTTTGCCGCATATAAAACAAGATGCCTTGCTGCACCCGTCTGGATAGCCATTTGTGCAAGGTTAAAAGAAACACCCTGGAATTTTGCGATTTCTACCCCAAACGCTTTTCTCTGGGAGGTATATTTAACTGTGTAATCAAGCGCAGCTGCCATAACACCAATTTCTTTGGCAGCCTCTAATGTTCGTACACGGCTCATTGCTTCATTCATCCAAGTTTCAGCATCTATTCCACTAGCCAAAATATTATTATTGGAAACGCTTACTTCATTAAGCTGAATTCTCGAAAAGCCAGCACTCAATAGCCCCAAACGATAATCACCGTCAAGCACTTTCCAAGAATGGTTATTTTCTTGATCTATCCAGAGCAATACCGCTTCACCATTAGTGGCAGTTCCTGCAATTAATAGATATTCAGCCTTTCTGACATTTTTCAGCGGACTCGTTTCTCCATCAACGATGTATCCATTGTCTATTTTTTTTATTTGGAGTTTATGTTGATTTGGATAAAGAAAGGCGACTGTTGGGCAAATTCCCGTTCCACATTGAGTTTGGTAAAAAGAAAATGCATTATGATCCTCTTTTAGTCGAATAAACGATGCTCCCTCCCCGGCTCCTGGAAGCCCCTGAATAGTATCAAGGTCACCATAAGCAAGCGCCTCAACAATCTGTACCTGGGAAACGAGCGGCAATTCCAGGCCACCGAATGATTCAGGCAGTTCCAGATTTAATAATCCAAGGTCACTCAACTTTCTGACCACGTCCTCACTTACCCCCTGATTCTTTTCCGTTTGCCTGGCATAGGGACGAATCTTTTGAATCGCAAAATCCTTAGCTACATCAACAAATGCCTTTTCTTCCTCACTTGGTAAAAAAGAAACCAACTTTCTCCCTCCTTCATATCAATAGTTTATTAATTTGAGAGACTGCTAAATGAACGCATGACCAATCGGTTTAATAATCTAGCAAGATATTCTACATCTGTCTTTTGGTGATTTGGTTCCCGGAATTTTTGAATGACGACCTCATTGATTGCTCCAACCATTGCCTGAGAGATGATCCTAACTTCCTGTTCATTCACATTCTCCGGAAACTCCCGATAGGCAAAAACAAAGATGAGATCTGCGAAACTTTTAAGTGCTTCTCGTCTGACCAGTTCTACTTCGAATGAAACTCCGACTGATTCGAGTAAAATAAAATTGGCAACAGCCTTATTGGAAAAGCAAATTTCCAAATAGCGAAAAATTCCGGCATATGCTTTATAACCAATTCGTGGTTCCCGTAAAGCCGCAAGCTTAATCTCTTCTGCAACTTCTCCAATCAAACTTTCACAAAGCGCAACAATCAAAGTCTCTTTATTGCCGAATTGTTGGTAGAACGTTGTTTTCGAGACATGTGCATACTCAACTATGTCCAGAACTGATGTATTCTTGTAACCTCTTGTAGTGAATAATTGGAGGGCTGCATATAGCATTTTATCTCTTGCTTCGGTCGGCAGGTCATTTACATATAACATTCTTATCATTCCAATCCCATGTGTGAGTACGAATACGTATTGGTATCATCATACCTACTCAAAAGGGAAATTTCAACAAAATTGTTAGAAAATTTAATTTATTTTCTTCGACAAAAAAAGAGCCTCCCAAAGTAAAATGGGCACGGCTCTTAAATGAAAATGTTTATTTAAATATTTCAGGATAGATTTCTTCAGCTATCAATTGCAAGCCTTCTGTTAAACGTGGTCCCGGTCTTGACACTGTGTCATTATCTACATCATAAACCTGCTTATTTTGAACGGCAGGTACCTCGGACCAAGCTTTTCTTCCATATACCTTTTCTTCTGGATTTTCAATATAATAGCCATATGTAGTAAGAATAACATCAGGATTGCGATCAATGACTTGTTCTTCATTCATTGTTACCCAACCCTCTTGATCAGCGGCAATATTCTCTGCCTGAATGATATCAAGCATTTCGTCTATATAGGTTCCGTTAGCCGCTGTATATAAATCCGGTGAGGAAGATACTTCAATCCAAACCTTCTTCTTATCTTTTATAGCACTTGCTTTCTCTTTAATTTCTGCTACTTCTTTTTTCATATCCGAAATAATTTCATCAGCTTTGTCTGATGTTCCGGTTGCTTTAGCAATCAATTCAATTGTTCCATATGCACCATCAAACGAATTGGCGTCAGGTACGATAATAACATCAATACCAGCTGTCTGGAATTGTTTAATGGTATCCTTAGCATTATTAAAATGACTGGCAGAAAGCAATAAAAGATCCGGATTTAATTCCAACACTTTTTCAATATTGATTTCTAACCCGCCGACCTTAGGTTTGTCAGCAGCTTCTGTAGGAAAATTACAATAATCTGATACACCAATGATTTTCTCTCCAAGACCTAGTGCATAGGCCGTTTCAGTATTGCTTGGCAGCAAGGATACGATCGTGTCCGGCTTTTCCTCAATCTTGATGCTTTCTCCGGATCCATCCCTTACCTCAACAGGAAAGGCTGTGGACGTTGATTCAGAAACCTCTTTCTTCTGGTTTGAGTCATCTTCAGTTGACGAACACCCAAACATTAACATAGATAGCGTAAGCATTAGCATAAATAAAAATAAATAGTTTTGCTTTTTTAGCATAGTTATTCCCCTTTCCAACATAATAAAAAAGCCTTAGCTCGAAAAAAGCTAAGGCGAAAATCCACATTAAAATAACAGGATTGGACGCCTACTTTTCCCTCCGAAAAATAGTACATACAAAAGAAAGAGCAGGTCTCCTGGCTGACGCATCAATTTACTCTGATTTACCTTCCCATGCTCTAAACAAAGAGCCGGTGGTTTACAAATCATTTCATCCGCGTATACAGTAGCGGGGGCTGCACCGGATTTGCACCGGTTTCCCTATTATCCTAATAAATAAGGCACTCTTACACTATTCAATATTTATATTTTTTATATAATCAGCTATCTTCATTCTTCTTCATATTCAACATCAGTATGTTCCCTGCAAAATTGTAAAACCATCGATAATTCATCTTCCTCAAGCTCAAAATCCAAAATACTTTGTGTTTCACTTTCTATAAACTCATATTTTGAAATTTGGTCCTGATTTTCATCCATTACATATATAACACGCAACAGAAGACCCTTATCGGTATATAGTTCATCTTCCTCGGGAACGGAAATCTCCAGTACATATTCGAACCTTTCTCCAGAAAGGATACCAAACGGGTCTTCCAGTTTCTCAACTGTATAACTTTGTATCTCGATCATCTTTATCAACCTTTCTAAAATGCTTATGTCTATTATACATGTTCAATCTCTTTATTAAACATTTTACCCAATTATTCAACTCCGTTTAGGAATATTTTTTAACAAGAATCAAAAACTATATTAAAATCACTTAATCCATAGGAGTTTATTATGCGTACTCTATCTGTTCTCACATTGCTCATTATCCAGCTTCTTATTCCGTCTGAAACATTTGCAAAGACAGCCTACCTCAGTTTTGATGATGGTCCCTCAAACATCACACAGGAAATCCTCGATATCCTCAAAGTTCAGGATGTTAAGGCAACCTTTTTTGTAACGGGAACAGCCAGCCCGGGACATATGTATTTATATAAAGATATCGTAAAAAATGGACACGCTCTTGGACTGCATTCCTATTCTCATAATTATTCCAAAATCTATCGATCCAAGGATACTTTTTTTAAAGACATTACTCAACTGGAAGAATTTTTGGAAAGGGAAGTAGGCGTAAGCCCGAAAATCCTACGATTCCCCGGCGGCTCCAATAACTATGTCGCAAAACAATATGCCGGGACTGATTTAATGGATCAATTAAAGACTGAGGTAATAAAAAGAGGATATAAATATTATGATTGGAACTGCGATGCTAACGATGGATTAAATCCTCCAATTCCAGAAAAAAAATTACTTAAATTAATTATGCAAGGGGTAGGTGAAAAAGAAAATCTCTATATCCTCCTGCATGATTTTAACGGCAATACAACAATCGTGGATGGGCTTCCGGAAATCATTCGCCGTCTGAAACATAAGGGATACACCTTTAAAATAATGGATGAGTCCACACCAACTTTTGAATTTTAAAAATGATAAATACTCCTATCAGTTCAAATCGCAAATGCTGTCCATTATTCTGTAACGCTTCTTTTCTAACCTGAAATAAGGTTTACATTATAAAACAAACGCCCTTTCAGGTAGGGGCGTTTTGTTTTTTATTATTCGACTACAAGGTAATTGCCATGTTCCATATTGATTACGTATTCTGGCTTTGGGGGCTTACCTCCGTGCTCCTTGATTTTCGCTTTATGGCCAGCGATATGCTCAGGGCTCTTTTCCCATGCTTTCCATGCTTCCTCTGATTCCCAGCGGATAATCATGACAACTTCTTCTTCCCCACGCGTTGTTTTTTTCACTAATAACTCCCGACTTATAAAGCCTTCACGCTGCTCAATTAACGACGGACCTTGATCTGGCTTCTTTTTGAAGCGTTCCAATATCTTGTCTGAATTTCCCTCTGTCACTATCCACTTACGGATTTGAACAAACATACATAATCGCCCCTTATTAAAGGAGCATGCCCCACTTGAGACATGCTCCTTGTTATGAAGATTATTTTAATTCATTTAAGATTTCATCTAATTTTTCTGCTTCAGTCGTTACACCGTTACTTGAGAAGTACCAGTTAACACCGTCTAAGTAGACAATTTTGCCTTCTTTGTAAGCACTGGTTTTTTTGATAATATCATTTTCAATATCTTTTTTAATTGTTTCTACATCAGAAGCAGTACGGTCGATAATTAACAATACTTCTGGATCAACAGAAAGGATTGACTCATAAGAGAAATCAGAACCGTGGGAAGATGCTTCGATATCAGTTGTTGCTGGCTTGAAGCCAAAGTCATTATATACATATGCGAAACGTGAATCTTCACCATTGTCGAAACCGGAGATTTTCTTGTCATTGTACATCGCTACCAATGCATTTTCATAACCAGCAGCTTTTTCTTTTACTGCATCAACTTTTTCTTGTAATGAAGCTTTCAATTCTTTGCCTTTTTCTTCTTTATCAAAGATTTGAGCTGCTAAATCAACTGTTTCATATACAGCCTCTATGTAATTATCATTGTCAGAACCAATGAAAATAACGTTAGGTGTGATTTCTTTTAATTGTTCATAAAATGGTGTTTGACGACCAGAGATGAAAATAACATCCGGCTCAGCAGCTGCTACTGCTTCAAAATCGATTTGCTTTAGTGTACCAACATCGGCAACACCCTCAGCAACATATTTTTCTTTTAAATGCGCTGGCATATTTCCTTTACCGCCACCAGCAGCTACGCCTACGATTCCTTCAACACCTAATGCATCAAGTGTATCTAAAAAGCCATAATCCAGAGCAATAATGCGTTCTGGCATTTTATCTAATTTTACTTCTTCAAATGTAGTTGTCGTACCCTTTTCTTCATCTTCACGTGATTCTGTTAAGGAAGATACTGTCATTGGAAATTTAGAACTTTCGACAGTTTCTTTTTCTTCTGTTGGTTTTGTCTCAGAAGACTCCCCTGTTGTTGACTCGTCACCTGAGTTACAAGCTGTCAACATTAATGTTAACGCTGCCAAAGCAGTTAAAGTTTTCCATTTCTTCATCCTTTGTTCTCCTCCTAAAATACGCCGTTGGTAATTGAAAACGATTATCATTTTCAATCGACATTATCATTCTAAATGAGAATCACAAAATATGTCAACTCTTTTGAAGTGTTTGATAAATAATTTTATTTTTCCTATCTGACCTAACGAGAATTAGACATGGATGATTTCGTATCATTCTCGAGATATTCTCTCCTTGAAAAGTTAAATATCAGTTAGAAATGTGCTCAGCAAAAGAAATACTATAAAAAAAGACTCCAAAATAACAGCTATTTTGGAGTCTTCGCGAAAACTTAAGTATACGACCCTTAACTTGAACAAGATTTTGCTGCTGTCAATTGTTCCAAAAATATAAGGCCAGAATCTATTTTAGAATCTAATGTGAATTAAAGTATACACATATACGACATCCATCTTGCTCTTGTACAGGAATATGCATGTCATATACATCACGCAAGGATTCTGAGTTAATAATCTCATGCGCTGGACCGTCCTTTATCAGACGCCCATCCTTTAACGCCACTATGCGATCAGAGTATACAGAAGCAAAGTTGATATCATGCAAGACAATTACAACCGTTTTCCCTAACTCATCTACCAGCTTGCGCAGTATTTTCATAATTTGCACAGAGTGTTTCATATCCAGATTGTTTAATGGCTCATCTAATAAAATATAATCCGTATCTTGTGCAATAACCATTGAAATAAAGGCACGTTGTTTTTGACCGCCTGATAACTCATCCAACAGCTTATCCTGCATATCTGTTAAATTTAAATACTCCAGTGCTTGGTCTACAATTCGTTCATCATCTGCATTCAGCCGCCCTTTTGAATATGGATAGCGTCCAAAAGAAACAAGCTCGCGTACGGTTAAACGAATATTCAAGTGATTGGTCTGCCTTAAAATAGCCACCCGCTTTGCAAAAGCATCTGATTTCATTTTCTTAACGTCAGTTTGATCTAAAAATACTTCACCTGTATCAGCATCTAAGAGACGGCTCACCATTGATAATAACGTTGATTTACCAGCGCCATTTGGACCAATAAAAGAAGTGATAGCTCTTGGTTGGATTTGCAATGTTACATTTTCAATAACAGATTTTTTCCCAAAGCTTTTAGAAAGCCCTTTAATATCAATCATCCTGCTTTCCTACTTTCCCTTAGTAATAAGTAAATAAAGTAAATCCCACCGACAAAGTTAATAACGACACTAATCGTTGTATTCAAATGGAAAACATGCTGAACAAGAAATTGTCCTCCGACAAGCGCAATAATACTGATCAAGCTTGCCCCAATGATTAATATCGAATGCTTATATGTAGCCAAATATTGATAGGCTAAATTCGCCACAATTAATCCTAAAAATGTTACAGGTCCAACCAGTGCGGTAGAAGTAGCGATTAAAACAGACGATAGAATCAGCACTTTCAGCACGATTTTATCATAGGCGACACCAAGATTAATCGCGTTATCTCGACCTAGTGATACAACATCTAAATCACGTAATAACCGATAGCCATATATAAAGGCGGTACATAAAATAACAATAGCAATGCTCAGTAATTCCGTCTTCACGTTCATAAAGCTGGCAAACAAGCGAGCTTGCAAACTTTCATATTCCACAGGATCAATTAGAACTTGCATGAACGTTACCAGACTTCCGAGTAATGTTCCAAGTATCATACCTGCTAATAATAGAAGAAAAATTGGATATTTATCTGCCCTGAATAAAAAACGATACAAAATCAATGCGAATACTACCATCGCAATGATTGCTACACTAAAGTTTAAGTAACGGCTTACAACGAAGATTGAAGCCGACCCTGCCGTAAAATAAATGACAGTTTGAACGACTTCATACATCGAGTCGATCCCCATAACAGATGGTGTTAATAAACGGTTATGTGTAATGGTTTGGAATATAACACTTGCATACGCAATTGCCGTTCCGGTAATAACCATAGCAACTATGCGCTCAATACGCTTTGGAAAGGCGTAACTAAAACCGCCCTGAATATTATAGAAAGCAAATAAAGCCATACATCCAATTGCAATAACAGCTAAAATAATTAGCTTTACACTATTTTTTCGCATATGCTTTCCCCCTAAACAACATAATTAAGAAGATCGCACTGCCAATTACTGCAACTGTAGTATTTACAGGTATCTCATATGGATGGACAATCAATCGGCTTAGAATATCACATGCCAATAAGAATGCCGCCCCCATGAATATTGTATGAGGGATTGTTTTACGTAAATTATCGCCCAGATAAAGGGAAACCAGATTTGGTACAATCAACCCTAAAAACGGAATAATCCCTACCGTTAAAATGACTGTTGTAGAAATTACCGCTACGATAACTAGACCAATGTTTAACACTGTACGATAACTTAAACCCAGGTTTTTCGCAAAATCCTCACCCATACCAGCTACTGTGAATTTATTTGCATATAGATAAGCAATGATAATTGCTGGAACCGCTACATACAACAGTTCATAGCGTCCTGAAACGATCAAGGTAAAACTCCCCAAGAAAAACGTATCTACATTTTGCAGAACATCCGCTTCATATCCAATGAATGTTGAAATCGCCCCGATGATATTACCGTACATAATTCCGATAAGAGGGACGAATATGACATCTTTGAATTTAATGCGCTCAAGTAAATTCATAAAAATAAATGTACCAATTAATGCGAATGCAAAACTAAATAGTATTTGCCCCATATAGGACATATTAGTAAAAAACACCATAGAGACAATGACACCTAGTTTTGCTGCATCTAGCGTACCAGCCGTTGTCGGTGATACAAACTTGTTTCGGCTTAAGCTTTGCATAATTAAGCCCGCAATTCCCATTCCTGCACCAGCTAAAATAATGGCCATTAACCGTGGTAATCGACTCATCAAGAAGATTTGCGTCTTGTCTGAATCTAAATCTAGTAAATCACTCGGTTTAATATCAATAGCCCCTATAAATAGCGAAATAAAGGATAGGATAATAGTTACTAATACTAACATCCATAGTCTCATTGCAATCCCCGTCAAATTAGTTTCTCAACAACATTACTGATAATGATAATCATTATTGAGTCGTCTTTAATTATAGTCAATGAAAATAGTAAAATCAACATCTAGTGATAATCATTACCAATGATAAAATGAAAATTCAGGAAAATTGTAACGATTTTAAGCACCTGTAAAATTGCTTCTAAAATAATATTCCTTTAACCCAACGATCGCTGAAAGGTTTCATCAACTTAGGCTTTTGTAATAAAAACTCAAAAAAGGCATTCCTACTAAGTTACAGGTGAAATCCATTTAAACTCCTACTTAAGAATCATTTTTATACAATCTTCCTTTAATTCGTAGTAATCTTATAAGGTTTATTGTAATATACATCTATCCAAACAACGGAGGGATCTCATCATGATACAAATTATTAGTTATGGCCTTATCGTCGGACTTCTCTTAGGCTTTGTCTTACAAAGAGGACGTTTTTGTGTTGTCGGAGCATACCGTGACCTGCTTCTCGCTAGGGATGGACGCATGTTTCTCGCAACCATGATCGTTATTGCCATTCAGGCAATTGGTGTATATGCACTTGCAGCTAACGGAATCATCACCATCCAAGCGGATGCATTTCCGTGGTTAGGAACGATTGTTGGCGGATTTATCTTCGGAATTGGTATGGTTCTAGCCGGAGGATGTGCTACTGGTACTTGGTATCGGGCTGGTGAAGGGTTAATTGGGAGCTGGATTGCATTAGGCGGCTATGCACTTGGTGCCGCAATGACTAAGTTTGGGATATTAAGCGCTGTGGGCGGAAATGTACTATCCTATAGAACCAGCGATACGTATATCCATGAAACTTTCAACCTATCTCCATGGGTACTTGTCATTGCTTTTGCATTACTTATTGGATTTTTCGTATACCGTAACTTAAAACAGCCTAAGCTGCCATCCTTTAAAATGAAACAACAGAAAACAGGGATTGCCCATATTTTATTTGAGAAACGCTGGCATCCATTCATCACGGCGCTGCTCGTTGGCCTCATCGCTATTCTTGCATGGCCTTTAAGTGAAGCAACAGGGCGAATGGCCGGTCTTGGGATCACAACTCCAACCGCACAGTTGTTAACATTCTTTGTTAATGGTGATACATCCCTATTAAACTGGGGAGTTTTCCTTGTACTTGGTATTGGCCTTGGATCCTATATTGCCGCTCGCGGCAGCAATGAATTCAAATGGCGCCTTCCGGATAAAAGAACACTTGCATACAATGCTAGCGGTGGACTTATCATGGGCTTTGGTGCATCGCTTGCAGGCGGATGTACCATCGGAAATGGGCTTGTAAATACTGCTCTGTTTACTTGGCAAGGCTGGGTTGCTGTTGTCTTCTTCTTATTAGGAACATGGACGGCTACTTACTTTACAATTATCCGAAAACAAAAAAAACAAAAAGCAGGTACCGGTAATACAGCGGTGGCCTAATTTAATAGGAGGGTATACATTATGGCAAAAGTACTCGAGACAAACGGAATGGTTTGCCCCTTCCCACTAGAAGAGGCGAAAGTGGCAATGGTAGAAATGGCTGTTGGCGAAGAATTAATCATCAATTTTGATTGCACCCAAGGAACAGAAAGCATTCCGCGCTGGGCCGCAAAAGAAGGTCATGAGATTACTAATTTTGAACAAACAGGCAGTGCCGAATGGCAAATCGTCTTGAAAAAAGGCCAATAAATTAAACAAGGGGCAGTCGCATAAATATATTAGCGACTGCCCCCTTGTTAATTCCCCCACAAAGTCTCTCCTATTAGTAATGCCTTCAATTGTTCTTTCTGCAACTGTCTCCTGCTCCACTCATCCAACAATCGCTCTAATGCTTCTGGTCCTGTATCATCAGCCAATCGATAGGCACCGTAATGCATAGGGATAAAATAGTCCCCCTTCAATTCTAAAAATGCTTTGATAGCATCTTCAGGATTAATATGAGAGCTTGCCATAAACCATTCAGGCTCATATGCTCCAATTGGCATAAGTACATAATTGATTTGGAACTTCTCCGCTATATCTTTAAATCCTCTGAAATAACCTGTGTCTCCAACAAAATAGACCTTTTCAGATGTATTGACTTTTTCAATCACCCATCCTCCCCAGTGGGAAGTATTCATATCAAAAGCCCCTCGTCTTGTCCAATGCTGCGCAGGAACAAAATGAAAAGATACATCTCCATGTACGAATGTCTCCCACCAGTTTGCTTCATGAACTTTCCCATACCCTCTTTTTAAGAAAGCTTTTCCCAGACCAATGGGTACATAATAAACCGGGTCACCCTTCAATTTTTGGATGGTCGGGAAATCCAGATGATCATAATGTCCATGAGAAATTAAAACGGCATCGATTGATGGTAGGTCATCTATCTTCAAACCCGGTTCTGTCAGTCGGGTTTGAACACCCATCCGCCTCGCCCAAACTGGGTCAGTCAAAATATTTATCCCTGCCATTTGAATTAAAAAGGTTGAATGGCCAATCCAGGTTATAGAAGTTCGGGATTGATTTCTTTTTAGCTCCTCAATCTGCGGGTTATCAACACGGCTAATTTGAGTTTTTAAATCCTTTTGTTTTCTCCGCCGTTCTTTATTCCACCGATACATATCCAGAAATGTATGATCATTCCCTACGCGATCAAGATTTTCAAATTTTTTCATCATATAGATACAATCCCTCACTCTTCTTTATAAACCCAGTGAAATGTATTTAATCTCTAAATATTCATCTATTCCATAATGGCTTCCTTCTCTGCCCAGTCCACTCTCTTTAAATCCTCCAAAAGGTGCCTGCGCTGTTGAAGGCAACCCATCATTAACTCCAACAATCCCATATTCCAGGTTTTCAGCTATCCAAACAGCCTCCCGAATATTATCCGAGAAAACATAAGCAGCCAATCCAAATGGTGTATGATTTGCACGTTCTACCGCTTCTTCAACTTGATCAAACACTGAAATTGGAGCAATTGGGCCAAAGGTTTCTTCTTTCATACACAGCATATCATCAGTCGCACCCGAGATAATTGCAGGAGTTATAAAATGTCCCGGCATGTTTTTCGGAACATATCCACCTGTAAGAATGGTTGCGCCCTTTTCTTTCGCATCATCGAGGTGTGACATAACCTTTTTTACAGCTTCCTCATTTATGAGCGGGCCAATATTATTTCCCTTTATCAATCCATTGCCTACCTTTAATTGTTTGACTTTTTCCGTGTATAGATTAGTAAATTCATCCATAATTGATTGTTGGACAAATATCCGGTTGGCGCATACACACGTCTGACCCGCATTACGGAATTTGGAATCGATTGCTCCCTGAACTGCTTTTTCAATATCAGCATGCTTTGTTACAATAAAAGGCGCAAGTCCTCCTAGTTCGAGAGAAATCTTCTTCACCGTATCTGCAGCATCTTTCATTAAAATCTTCCCTACTTCAGTCGAACCGGTGAATGTAATTTTGCGGACTCTTGAATCCTTCTGCCAAACAGACACGATACGCTTTGCATCACCTGTAACAATATTAATGACTCCGGCAGGGATATCAGCTTTTTCAGCCAACTCAATCAATTTCAAGGCTGTGAATGGTGTTTCTTCAGATGGCTTCAGAACAACCGTACATCCTGCTGCCAATGCCGGTGCCACTTTTCTCGTAATCATGGCAGCCGGAAAATTCCAAGGTGTAATCGCTGCTATCACCCCGACAGGCTGTTTTTGAACGAATATCCGTTTATTAGGTGAAGATGCCGGGATTGTCTCGCCGTATACACGTCTACCCTCTTCAGCAAACCAGGTAATAAAACTGTTGGCGTAGCGTAATTCCCCTTTCGCCTCTTCAAATGGTTTACCCTGCTCAAGCGTCATAATTTCTGCTAATTCATCTATATGTACATCTATTAATCTGGACCATTCCCGGAGTTTTGTACTCCGCTCCTCTGCAGTAAATTTTGACCATGCCACTCCACTCTTATAAGCTGCCTCAACCGCATCCTTTGCATCAGATTCAGATCCATTCGGAACGCTTCCTATCACCTCGCATGTAGCTGGATTATATACATTTATTGTATTTTCACTGTCTCTCCATTCTCCATTAATATACATTTGTTGTGGAAAGCATATACTCTTCATCCCTATATTCCCCTCCCTAAAGTAAAAAAGATACTATTTACTAGTTTCCCATTCTTTTTCATCTAAAAACAATCATTTGTTTCGCCCTTGCGAATTGAATATGAAAATAGAACAAAATCAATAGTAATATCCATATTAATCCATTAAAATGAAAATAAGACAGTTTTTATAATTTTTGGAGGTTGAGAGATTGAAGAATCCCCAACGAAAGAAAAAGAAAAAAAAGCAATCCGTTAATACGCGAACAAATATATTACTTTTTGTTGTCTTTTTACTATTCACAGCCTTAATTTTACGATTAGGATTTTTACAGATTGCTCATGGTGAATCCTTCAAGAAAGAAGTCGAAAGGACAGAGGATATCACCATTAACAAACCTGTACCACGCGGCCTGATTTATGATAAAAATCATAAATTAATAGTTGATAATCAACCTGTCAATGCAATCACCTATACGCGCAGTAAAACAGCAAAAACAAAGGAAATGGTAGAGACAGCCGAGAAACTATCTGAATTAATCGATATTAGTAAAGATGACCTGGAAGATATAAAAGAACGGGACCTCAAGGACTTTTGGATTATTATGAATCCGAAGGTAGCAGGGAAAAAAGTAACAAAAAAAGAGCTTTCTGATAAGAAGGATAAAGAATTATATAAACTTCAGCTCGAGCGTATCACTGAAGAAGAGTTATCTTCATTCACAAAGGCAGAGTTAAAAACTCTCGCTATTTTCCGTAAGTTTAACAGCGGAACATACTTGACTCCACAAATTGTTAAGAATAAGGATGTCACCGATGAAGAAATGGCTCGGGTCACTGAAAATCTGGATGAATTGCCTGGAGTCGATACCTCAGTCGATTGGAATCGTGCATATCCGCTTGACAGTACTTTAAGATCTATCCTTGGCAGAACAACCTCATCTGATGAAGGTCTCCCAAAGGAAAAGGTCGAATATTATTCTTCCCGTGGATACAGTCTTAACGAGCGTGTCGGTGTTTCAAACCTTGAACTTCAATATGAAGATATTTTACATGGCCAAAAAGCTAAGTCAAAAAACAAACTCGATAAAAGCGGAAATATTTTATCCATAGAAGAACTTAGTGATGGTCAACGTGGAAAGGACCTAGTTCTGACAATTGACATAGATTTCCAAAAGAAAGTGGAAACCATTATTGAAGAAGAGTTAAGAGCTAAAAAAGCAGCGTATTATGCACCTTATCTTGATCGAGCATTTGTTGTAGCCATGAATCCTAATACTGGCGAAATATTAGCGTTAGCAGGCAAACAATATGTTTGGGATGACGAAAAAAATAAATATGAAATGAAGGACTTTGCCCAAGGGACTTATACAACTGCATATGCAATGGGGTCGGCAGTCAAAGCAGCCACCGTATTAACCGGTTATCAGGAAGGGGTTCTTAATCCCGGAACCACTCTATATGATGCTCCAATGATCATAAAAGAAACACCTATAAAAAAATCCTATACAAATATGGGGTACGTTTCTGACTTAACTGCCTTACAGCGATCATCCAATGTGTATATGTTTAAAACAGCTATTGCAATTGGTGAAGGCAATTATGTTCCGAACGGACCATTATCTGTAAAACCTGAAGCATTTGATATGATGCGAAATCATTTCTATGAGTTTGGATTGGGTAAACGAACAGGTATCGATCTGCCCGGAGAACAAATTGGCTACAAGGGGACAGAATTGGGTGCCGGTAAACTGATGGACTTGGCGATCGGGCAATATGACACATATACTCCGTTGCAGCTTGCCCAATATATCTCTACCATCGCCAATGGTGGATATCGTATTCAGCCTCGTGTTGTTAAGGAGCTTCGTGAACCAGTACTTGAAAAAGGAAAACTTGGACCAATCTTCCAAGAAATTGAACCTAAATTCCAAAACCAATTGAGTATGAATGAAGATTGGATTAATCGTGTTAAAGAAGGGTTACGGCTTGTTACCCAAACGTCAACAGGAACCGGATACAAAGAAATGGGTAGAGAACCATATAGACCAGCTGGCAAGACAGGTACAGCAGAAGCCTTCTATGATGGACCAAAATGGACACCAGGAACCGAACAACCGGAAACATGGAATATCACATTTGCTGCGTACGCACCACATGATAATCCGGAAATCGCTATAAGTGTTGTAGTACCGTGGGCGTATCAATCAAATGGACATCGTATGAATATGGATATTGGGAAAAAGGTATTTAGAGCCTACTTTGGAACGGAAAAAGAGAAGGAAGCAAATTAAAGAGACAAACCATACAAAAGGAAATAATACAATACATTCTGTTTGAGCCATCGCCCATCTTTTAGACGAATAAGCTCCTTCTTTATATAGACACATATACTATAAGGAACCAGTTCAGAAGGAGTGAATGGAATGCCAAATGAATATGATCAGCAAAATGTAAATTTCCCACATGAAATGAGACAACAAGGCTATTATGGCAGCGGTTATGGACATGGGCAACACGGTCATTATGGTGGTGGTATGGGCCATCATCAACATCATCACGGATATCACGGCGGTATGGGATACCCTCATTATTCAGGCGGAGGATATGGACACCATATGCCTTACCA